>JAPKDI010000115.1 GCA_026421105.1 Alphaproteobacteria bacterium
GACGGCAGCTCGATGAAACTTTTTTTGCGCAGGCACGTAAACGTTCGGCCTTACTGGTGCGGACTTTTCAGATGCCGACCTTCGCCGTGCGGGTCTTAAAAAATCGTCGCTCAGGGAGGCTAATTTTGTTGGTACGACCGGCGCCGGTGTGGAAATGGAAAAACAGTTGCCGACTGGATCGACCTTTCGGGTTCTGATTTCGGGAATGCCGATATGGGGGGAATCACCTTTGATCTTTGCATCTCTGGTCGAGGCGAATCTCGGCGGTGTTGATCTTAAGCGCGACGACCTCTAGTTGGCTGTATTGAAGAACGCGGAATTCAAGCGTGCCAACTTGACCGACGCCAATCTCAAGGTTGCAGATTTAACCGGTGCTGCGCTCAAGCGTGCGATCCTCAGCGGCACGAAGACCGAAGGTATACAGGGTTTAAAGGCTCGCCAGCTTGAAGACGCACGCGGCGACGAGAAAACTCGTTAGCCGGACGACGACTTCGTTCTTACGACTTTTCCTTAAGTCCGGGGCGGGGGTAGGGCGTGTTTGAAATTGAACGCGCCTTCGCACGCTCCGAATAGTCGGATCTGCTCGAGCCGGACCCTGGCTTCCTCCACCGTGGGGATTGTGCCCGCCGGGTGCCACCACATGACGAGGTCTCGGGTGACGGAGGGTTCAAACCACTTCTTACGAGCGGCAAACACAAAACGGTGGTGGCTCTTGTAGGTGTAGGCGTGGAGCGCCTGGACGGATTCCCAAAGTGACATATTGAGCAAGATCGTTGCGCCCATCGGTCGGATGCTGGTCGAATCACCAGTGTTATCTTGAAGGCGCCAGACAAATCCGGGCGCGACATCTGCTAGCTGATTGATTCTGTCCAACGCGTCGATAAATCCCTGCATCTCGGGATCGTCGAGCGGATGGCGCATCGTCGCGACGTTGAACTGAGCGAGATGGTACTTGACCACCGGACTAGCCCGAGAAGTGTCCACAAGTAACGAGAATCTTGCCGTCGCGATCAGCCCCACGTCGGTTGGCATGGTCTAGCGCGTCGGCGACATTTTCTAGTGGGTAGATGGCGGCGACTTTCGCAGTGAGGTCGCCTTTGCCAACGAGGTCGGCGACTTCTTCACGGATCGTCCGTTCGCGATCGGGTCCGTAAAGCGACTTGAAGGTGCGCGACATCATGAACCCTTGGAAGCGCAAACCTCGGCCAAGTGACAACTCCTTGGGAATTGTTGGGTCTTCGCCACTCATCAAGCCGTAGTTGACGATCAAGCCGAGTTCGCCGAGACAGTGGGCAAGCCACGCCGTGCCCTGTCCGCCGGAGACATCGAGCCCCAGTTTGATATCGGCGCCGCCTGTCACCGCTGCCACCTGCTCGTGAAGATCAGGTCCGTCCTTCACGACGGCATCCGCGCCAATGGCTTCCAGCTCGGGAATGACGCTGTCCCGCCGGACCGCGGACACAGTGCGCAATCCCATCGTCTTTGCCATTTCGATCGCGTAGCGACCGCAGGCCGAATTGCCGCCGTTCTGTACGATCCAGTCCCCCGGTTTGTGCTCAACGAACGCGTTGATCAGAAGCCAACTCGTTACGGGATTGACCGTCGCCATTGCGAGTTGCAGGGCGTCGCCTTCCGGCCGAACTTTGACGAGATTATTTTCAGGCAGACGCATTTCGTCACGGCAGGCCCCTGACGATAGCGGCGGGATGGCGCGCTCACCGACCGAGAACTTGGTTACGGCAGCACCCACAGAAAGCACACGCCCAACACCTTCGGCCCCGGGGGTACCGCCGGGACTCGGTCCAGAGAAAGGGCGAACGCCCGTGATCCGGTAGATATCGGCGATGTGAAGACACGCAGCTTCCATCCCCAAGAGGACGTCATGCGGACCCAGGGGACCGGAGCCTTCATCGATAATGTTGACGACGTCCTGTGGGTCGCCGAATACGTCGTAGCGGGCCAATCGTGCCATGAATCCTCCTCTTATTCCGAGGCTAGCTTAACGCCTTGCCTTGATGACGCGAAGGCCGTGTGGTTGATTGCATCCTCTCACCACGGGGCAAGCCAGCGGGGATAACCGGTGATGAAGGCCGACCAACCTGACAGTCCTGGCCCGCCCCCGATTGAGGGCGGGCTACTAGAACGCTTTCCCGATCCGGTCGTCGTCGTCGACTCGAACCGCCTTGTCGTTGCGGCCAACAAACCGGCGAGAGATTTGCTGCCGAGCAACTACTTCGGTCGTGATTTGGCCATGTCTTTGCGACATCCGAACATACTCGCCGCAATTGACAGCGCATTTTTGTCAGGTATCGACGAAGATTGCGAAATCACGTTGCCCGGCGCGGTCCCGCGAATGTTCGATTTGCGGGTGTTCTCTTTACGGAACGAGGCATCGGGCCGCGTTGAAGCCGTACTGATCTTCCGCGACGTCACGTCAGCCAAACGATCTGATCAAATGCGCGCGGATTTTGTTGCCAATGTCAGTCACGAATTGCGCTCACCCCTGTCTGCCATGATTGGGTTCATTGAGACGCTTCGCGGTCCCGCCAAGGATGATGACGAGGCGCAGGTGCGTTTCCTCGCGATCATGCAAGGCGAGGCTGAGCGTATGAGTCACCTGATTCAAGATTTGCTTTCTCTTTCACGCGTGGAGGTCAATGAACACATAGCGCCGACCAGCGCCGCCGAAGTCGATGCGATTCTGAAGAGCTTGAAAGAAATGCTGGCGCCGCGCGCGGCGGAAAGAAACATGACTATCGAGCTTGATGTCTCGAAAGGCCTTCCCAGCGCGATCGGCGATCCGGATCAGCTTCACCAGGTCTTTCGTAACCTGGTGGACAATGCGATCAGCTACGGGAAGGAAGGCACACCAATTCGGGTGGGCGCCCAGCGCATCGAACGAATGCCGCGGATAGGGGGCCCTGGAGTCGCGGTATCGGTTCGCGACGAAGGCGATGGTATTCCCGATGAACAGATTTTTCGACTAACCGAACGGTTTTACCGCGTGGACAAAGGCCGTTCTCGAAGCATGGGTGGGACGGGCCTTGGCCTCGCGATCGTCAAACACATCGTCAGCCGCCACCGCGGTGCGCTCGCAGTTGAAAGCCAGGTCGGTAAGGGGTCGACTTTCACGGTGACTATCCCGGCGCAGCCCGATTAGCTGATAGCTGTGGTTTGCGCGCAGCCGTGTCGTCACGAAACCGCAACATAAGCATCATACTTGTGGAATTTGATGACACCGAGCAGGTGTTCACGAACCCAGTCGCGCAAAAGACGCAGGATTATATCACCGGTCAGGTCCGTTGATGGAGGTGCAGGCATGAGCGACAACCACATGGTTAAATATTTCGGAAAAGAGCTCGAACGCATCGATCTCTTGATCGTCGCAATGGACAGTTTGGCAGAAACGCATTTCGCACGTGCCATTCACGCCTTGATTAGACTCGATGCAAAGCTCGGCAACAAAGTTCGAGATAGAGACGTGCGTATTGACGGCCTTGAGCGGGAGATAAAAGAACGAATTGTTCGTATGCTGGCTCTACGCCAGCCGATGGCCAGTGATCTCCGTGTCGCGTTCGCAGCGTTAAAGACCTCTAATGATCTGGAGGGGATCGGGAGCTACGCAAAGAACGTCGCCACACGCTTCCTCGTTCTCGTGCTTTCGCCCGCGATGTCGTCGACCCTCACGATCTCTCGGATGAGGACTTGAGTACAAAGCATGATTAAGAATGTTCTTGATTATTACGGCGCGCGAGACGCCGCGCACGCCGAAGAAGTGCGGTTCGCAGATCAGAGTATCAGTTGCACACCAGCATGTTTCGCGAACTCCTGACCTACATGATGGAAGATCCCCGTAATATCACGCCGTGCATGCACCTGCTGTTTATTGCTAAGAACACCGAACGCATGAGAGGTCAAGCCACAAATGTTGCAGAGCAAGTGCATTTCTTAGTGGTCGGGCAAAATCCTGAAGAGCCACGACCCAAACAAGACGGGTCAAGCACCACCACCGTCGAGCCGACGCAATCAGGCGACTCCCCTGAGAGGACTGGCGACCAATGAAACCCCATATACTGGTTGTGGAAGACGAGCCGCCATTGGTGGAAGTGCTTCGCTACAACCTCGAGAAGGAAGGCTACCTCGTTGATGTTGCGGAGGATGGTGCGGTGGCGCTCGAAAAAGTGCACCACCGAACGCCGGACCTCATTATCCTGGATTGGATGCTGCCTGAACTCTCGGGCATTGACGTGTGCCGCCGGTTGCGCGCGGACCCGGATACTAAAGATGTGCCCGTGATTATGCTCACGGCCCGCGGCGAGGAGGCCGATCGCGTGAAGGGGCTGGCAAGCGGGGCCGACGACTATGTGGTCAAACCGTTTTCCACTGCCGAACTCCTGGCTCGTGTGCGTGCCGTTTTGCGCCGCTCGACTACAAGTGCGCTCGACGAAACGCTGACCTACCGCGATCTCACCTTCGATATGGCGGCTCACAGGGTCCTGCGTGGTGAGCGGACTGTGCACCTTGGGCCGACGGAATTCCGGTTGCTCGGGGTGTTGCTCAAGCGGCCCGGTCGGGTCTTCTCGCGCGAGCAGCTGCTCGATCTAGCATGGGGCCGGGATATCTATCTCGAAGCGCGAACCATCGACGTACATATTCGGCGCTTGCGCAAACAACTCAACGCGCCGGGCGAGGTGGACCTAATACGTACGGTCCGCGGTGCGGGCTACGCCCTGGATGACGAGCGCTGACGGTTAGGAAGCGCTGGCCGACTTTGCCATAGTGTGCCGAACGCTGGGAGGGGCACATGCTCAAAGGCTACGTCGATACATCAGATGGACAAATTCACTACCGAATGTCGGGTGAATCCGGACCCATCGTATTTTGTCTGCACGAGTCGCCGGTCTCATCGTGGGAGTTCGAAAAGGCTCTCCCGCTATTGGGTGCCCGCTGTCGCGCTATTGCGTTGGATACGCCAGGCTATGGTCAATCCGACGCGCCGGCCGGTCCCCTGGACATGGCGGGCTATGCGCAGAGGCTTCTACCCGCGATCGAACATTTCGCGGCGGGTCAACAGTTCGCATTTGCGACGGTTCATACCGGCACGGCGATCGCGCTGGAGTTGATCACCGAGCACCTCGC
>JAPKDI010000116.1 GCA_026421105.1 Alphaproteobacteria bacterium
CTGCTGGTTCGACGCTAACCGCGAACTCGGTTCCTTCGGCGAAGGCTGCCGGTAGGGCTAGGCGGGCGGGAGCCACTGTCGGGGCGAGGCCCAATGCTACCGACAGCTGATTCTGGGCCTTGGAGGGGCCATAGTTCGTAGGCGCGCCCTGATGGGATAGGGGCAGCGCTCACGGCCGCAATTTCGGCGGTCCCGTCGGCCGCAATCTGCACAAGCAAAGCTGAGCCGTCAGCCTCGTTTTACAAAGGTCGCGACCTGGACCAGTTCAACGCTTTCAACGCTTGTCTCACGTGCCGGGAGTGTGATCGAGGCCAACAGCCAGGCGGCTAGACCGGCGGCGAGCCCGGTGAAGCCGCGTCATAGCGGTGCATTCTGCCGAAGATCTTGGGGTTGCCGCAGCGTAAAGGTCGTGTCCGTGATAAACGAAAGCTCATGGCCGCGTTCGTTCTCTCGCACGCTAAGACCAACCCGTAGCATCACGAATCAAGAAAACGACAGGCAGTCTAACCAGCAAGCCGGGAGAACGAAGATGCCGCCTGGGGGGCACGTAGACACCCCCATGGTAGGCCTATAGTTTTGTGATCTTAAAACGGGCAGCAATAGCCCGAGGCAGTTGTAGCTAGCGCCTTCAGTCGGTGCCGGTAGTAGGGTTCGATGCTGATACTCCAACAGTTGATCTCCGGTCTAATGATCGGCGGGATCTACGTGATGGTCGCGGTCGCGTTCACGCTGACTATCGGCATGCTCAATTTTCTGAATTTCACGATCCCAGCCTTGTTCATGTTGGCCGGGATGAGCGCCTGGGGATTGACCACTTTGGGGATCCACTGGGCAGTAGCATTGCTGGGGGGCGTCGTCATCGCGACGCTCGCGTCACTTATTGTTGAGCGATTTACTTACCGGTACATGCGTGTCCGCTATGGTGACGCGACAGAGCATGCGTTGCCGCTCGTTAGTTCTCTCGGCTTTCTCATTGTTTTCGAACACTTGGTTCTCATTGCCCTGGGCTCCGATCCGCAACGCTTCCCCACACCCTTTACGAGTTCGGATATCCATATTGGGCCGCTGATTATTGGCATCCCACAACTTGTGAGCCTGTTTCTCTCGTTGGTGATTGTTTACGGCCTGAGCCAAATGCTGAAGCACAGCAGGGTAGGACGTGCATTGCGCAGCATCGCTGAGAATCCAGATGCCTCGACGCTGATGGGCGTGAACGTCAACTACATCGTCCCCGTTGTGTTCATCATTACTGGGGTCATGGCGGGCCTCGCGGGCATGTTATTTACAGTCAACTACGGCGATGTGAGCGCCTACATGGGGGATAATGTCGCGACCAAGGCCATTGCGGGGATGGTGATCGGAGGCCTAGGAAATATTTGGGGGGCAATCGCGGGAGGCCTAATCGTTGGCCTCACCGAAGTCATGGCCATTCATTTTTTTGGCGCTGATATTGTCAAGATTCCGATCTGGGGTTTGCTTCTTCTGATCCTGGTTATCAGGCCGACCGGCCTTTTCGGTCACACGACCATCGGCAAGGGGAAGTTCTAATGAGCGGCTATTGGGCCGGCATTCTGGCGATTCTCTGCTTCAACATTGTGGTTGCCTACTCGGTGTTCCTCCCAGCAGCGTCGGGGCAACTCAACTTGGGTGCCGCTGGCTTCGTTGCGATCGGTGCTTATACCAGTGGCTATCTCAGCACCGATGTCGGCCTCGCTATGTGGCTCACGATCCCACTTGCGGCTTTGGTTACTGGCGCGGTCGCATTCCTTATGTCGTTCCCTATTCTCAGGACACGCGGGGTGTATATGGTGCTTGCCACCTTTGCATTCGCGGAGATTGTCCAGGGTGTTTATATCAATCTTGAGGTATTTGGTGCCGCCGCCGGTTATCCGGTCGACGCCTATGCTGGGCTTGGCGTAATTGCACCAGTGGCTTTAGGCGTCGTGGTTGTTTCCTTTTTCATCATGTCGACGCGGTTCGGTCTATCGATGCGTGCAGTTCATGACGACGAACGCGTCGCGGCGCTATTCGGTGTCAACGTTCGGATGACCCAGGTCACAGCGTTTACCCTCGGTGGCCTCGTGGCGGGGATTGGTGGTGCGATTTGGGCCCATCAATTCAATTACGTCGAGATTCAGAACTTTAACGTCATGTTGAGCATATTTGTCCTGCTCTACGTCCTGATCGGTGGAACGCAAACTGCGTTTGGCCCTCTTGTCGGTGCTTTGTTTTTCACTTTGGTGCCCGAGGTCCTTCGCGTTTCCAACGATTGGCGATTCGTGTTCTTTGGCGTGATCATCGTGATGATGATGGTGGTCCGCCCCGAAGGGATAGTAACCCGTACAATGACTGAGCGTGTTACTGCGCTCCTGACCTTTCGGAGAGGTACCGCAGCCAAGCCATGACCGAAAAAATTCTGAACATTGACATGTTGTCGAAGAGCTTTAGCGGCTTGCGAGTCGTTGAGGAGGTGAGCTTCGACATCACCAAAGGAAGTCGTACCGCGCTTATCGGCCCGAACGGCGCGGGGAAAACGACGGTCTTCAATTTGATTAGTGGCATTTATACGGTCGATGACGGTCGGATCACCTTAGACGGCATCGATATTACCGACATGCCGGAGCGCCAGCGTGTCAACTGCGGTGTCTCTCGCAGCTTTCAAAATATTCGCCTGATGCCGCATCTCAGCGCGATCGAAAATGTCATGCTTGGTCAACATTCGCGTGCGCGCAGCGTTGGTCACCTGATGTTTCCGCTGGGTTGGGTTCCTGGGAATAGATGGGCACGCAGGGCTGCAGAAGCGTTAGGTGAGGCGGGCCTGGACACGCATGCCGGTGAGGTCGTTGCGAACCTGCCCTACGGGGTTCAAAAGCGTATTGAAGTGGTCCGGGCGTTGATGCCCGAGCCCAAGGTCTTGATGCTCGATGAGCCCGCAGCCGGGCTTAACGAAAAGGAAACAGAAGAGCTGCAGGTACTACTTGAAAAGGCGTCGGCACAAGGGGTCACTTTACTGGTCGTTGAACATGACATGCAGTTTGTGCGTAATCTTTGTGACCACGTCGTGGTGCTCAATTTTGGTAAGAAGATCTTTGAGGGGGCGCCGAGTGTAGTGAACCGCGACGCGGCTGTGCGTGAGGCCTATCTCGGAACGGACTATGTCGACGCTGCTTGAAGTTAAGAACCTCGACGTTCGTTATGGCCGTAACCATGCGGTGCGTTCGGTCTCGTTGAGCCTAAATCAAGGCGAGATCGTGACGGTGCTCGGCGCGAACGGCGCAGGGAAAAGCTCTCTTCTCAAAGCTATCCAAGGTACCGTTAAGGCCGCTGCCGGCACGATCTCGTTTGCCGGCCAAGAAGTCACCGGATGGAACACCCAGCGACGCGTCCGCTCAGGACTTGTCATGGTGCCCGAGGGTCGGCAAATTTTTGTCTCCATGACGGTGCATGAGAATCTACTGATGGGGGCGTACTGCCGGCGTGATGGCAATGTCCCGAAAGAGATCGATGCGGTCTACGAGCGTTACCCTAACTTGGCGCAGCGGCGACACATGCCCGCATCGGTACTTTCGGGCGGCGAGCAACAGATGCTTGCCATCAGCCGAGCCCTTCTCGCGCGTCCGACATTGATGATGCTCGATGAGCCGTCATTGGGCCTGAGCCCGATCCTGGTGGGTGCGTTATTTGATTTGATTAAAACGCTGAATACCGGTGGGCTGTCGATCCTGCTTGTCGAGCAGAATACCCACAAGGCGCTACAAACAGCCAGTCGGGGATATGTCCTTGAACTTGGCCGTGTCGTAATTGTTGGCACGCCCGAAGAAATACGCGCCGAAGAGAAGTTAGAGGCGGCTTATCTTGGTGCAAACTGACTAATTGTCTGAGCCTGCGTTGCGGCTTAGATTTAAATAGACGCCGGTAGGTCCGGTGTAAATGGGAGGACGACCATCATGAAACGTTTTATTAGTATGACAGCCGTTGCGGTGGCGAGCTCGCTACTCGCGACTTCTGCGATTGCTGCAGATGAATGGATCCTAGGGCTGAATATGGCCAAGACGGGTTTCCTGAAATCTGCGGGTGAGACGACTGAGACGGCGGTGGAAATTGCTGTTTCTGAAATCAATGCGGCCGGTGGCATCAACGGTAAGATGATCAAGGTTGTGACTTTCGACACAGGCAGTGATCCGAAGCAGGCGCAGGTCGCCACGCGAACTTTGGCCGAAGACCACAATGCGTTGGCTATTATTGGCCCGTTCTCATCGGGAGAAGCGCGTGTCGCGTTTGGTGCTGGTGAGCGTATCGGCATCGTGCAAATTCCGAACGCGGCGTCTACCCCGGGCTTGGCCAAAGACAAGTCGTTTGCGTTTCGTTTAACCGAGGATGAGGGTAAGCAGCTTAATCGGATGCTCACCAGTCTCAAAAACAAAGTTAGCGCGAAAACTGGCGCGATCATGTACGAATCGGACCAGTTCATTTCAAAGATCGTTGGCACGGCAGTAATGCCGCCAGGGTTCAAGAACGTTGGTATCGAGTTAACATCGGAGCCTGAAGGCTTTCCGCAGAATGCGTTTGACCTGTCACCGCAGGTTGCCAAAATTATGCAGAACCCACCTGACGTGATCGGCGTTGGTGCTATTCTCAATGGCGCCGTAAAGGTGCTTAAAGAAGCGCAACGCCAAGGGTTTACAGGTCGTATAGTTGGCTCGCAGCTTTTTGCCGATCCTAAGCTTGTCGATGTTGTTGGTACGGATGCTGACGGGATGATTTTTGCCTCTGGCTTCTGGTGGGATCTTAATGACGGTACCCGCGCGTTCACCAAGAAGTTCAATGCAGCCAACAAAGAAAATGGTATTACGTCATCGTTCCCGCACCATGTTGATGCGCAAGCGTACGAGATTGTTTACCTCCTGGCTCAAGTGATCAGAGAAGCAAAACTCACCGGCGACGAAAGCAATCTGAAACAGGAACGCATTGCAATTCGTGACCAGCTTCGGAAGACAAAATACGTCGGGATGCTTGGCCCGGTTTGCTTTGATGCTGATGGCGATGCAGAGCTGCCAGGGTTCATCATTGAGATCAAGAACGGTGCATGGACGCTGTTTGATCAACATCCTGCCGACAAGTGTGAGGG
>JAPKDI010000117.1 GCA_026421105.1 Alphaproteobacteria bacterium
GCGATCACGTTGACCCCAGGAATAACGTATCTGTTTGCCGTCCTCGCGCGAGTAGATCAGTGGCGGATGCTGAGCCTGTTGGGTTTGGCGTTGGGCCTCGCGGGGATAGGCATTCTGGTGGTGCCTGAGGGAGGGTTGCCGATCGGTGATTCGGCGCTTTGGGTGATCCTCTTGATGGTCGTGCCGGTGTGTTTTGCCGCTAACAATGTCTTTGTGGCTGTCGTGCGGCCGCCTGAGGCAACGTCGATCATGCGCGCAACGGGCCTCGTTGTCGCCGCGGCGATTATCTCGTTCGTCTTGATGATGGCGACCGACGGGTTCTTCAAATTCTGGGAAGTCCCGGGGATGGGGTTTTGGGGCGTGGTGTGGGCCGGCACTATCAACACCATCACGTTCTTCTGCATGTTCGAGATCATTCGACGCGCAGGGCCTGTGTTCTTTGCGCAATACAATTATGTCATCGTCATCGCCGGCTTGGTCTGGTCCCAACTGATCTTCGACGAAGCGTTGGGGACATGGTTTTGGCTCGCGTTTGCAACGATGCTGGCCGGGCTCTACTTCGCAAACCTCGGCGCGAAGCGAGGCATGAAAGAGGCGGCGGCCGGTTAGCACGTGACGTCACGACCGATCCCGCCAGGCCTGTTGCTGCCAACCCTATTATTGCTCGTGGCGGGCGCAGCCTACGGCAGCATCCTGGCGGCCAACCGGATTGTCGGTGAAGCTGGTTTTCCCGTTATTCCCTACATGTTTTGGCAGGCCGCATTGGGCGGCGTTCTCGTCACGGCGATCAACCTGGCCCGTGGCGCCAGAGCAAGCTTGCGTCCTAAACATGCCGGGCATTATTTCGTCTCGGCGGCGTTCGGCATGTTGCTGCCGTTCGGAGCGTTGAGTGTGGTGGCAACCAAGCTACCCACCGGCGTGCAGACTCTTGTTGTTACCTTGGTGCCGGCAATCACCTATGGCCTTGCCTTCGCCTTAAGGATCGAGCCCTTCCGTGCCATGAGCGTCGCAGCACTCGGTCTGGGTTTTGTCGGTGTCCTCATGATTGTGCTGCCAGGGGGCAGCTTGCCGGACCCCAAGGCTGTAATTTGGATATTGCCCGCACTGATAGCGCCCCTGGCGGCCTCAGCCAACAACGTGCTGGTTGCCACCTTGCGTCCCCCGGATAGCGATTCGCTGACCCTCGTGGGGGCCGTCATGATGGCCGCCACGATCGTAATGCTGCCGGTCGCATTGCTGACCGGTGGCCTGCAACCTTTCTGGACATCGGGTGTGATCGCGGGCGGCGTGATCTGGGCGGCGGCCGTGCAGGTCGTCGGATACTTCGCGCTTTACGAAGTGATCCGCCGTGCGGGCCCGGTGTTCTTTTCCCAAGCGTCCTACATCATTGTGCTGTCCGGCCTTGCTTGGGCGCTGTTGTTGTTTGGTGAGCGGCCGAGCCCTTGGGTTTGGGCTGCCGTGGTGGTCATGGTTGCAGGCCTCGTCTTAGCAAACCTCGCAAACCGTTCAGCGACGCACGGCGCCAACGCTGAATGAGTCCCAACATCCTTATTGCTACCGCCCTCGTGCTGCTGGGCGGCGCCGGATACGGCAGCATGTTTGCCGCCAACAAGATTGTTGCGGACGCGGACTTTCCGGTGCTGGCGTACTTATTCTGGCAATCGCTAATCGGCGCGGCATTGGTCTTTGGCCTGCGCAGCATTCGTTGGCGGCGACCCAACACAAGCCCGCGCGCGGTGGCGCACTACGTCGGCTCAGCGGCGTTCGGCATGTTGATCCCGACCGGCGTTCTCGTGCTGGCGGCGGACGAGCTACCGTCCTCGGTGTTGACGCTCACCATGACGCTGATCCCGTCGCTGACCTACACGTTTGCTTTTGTTCTGCGCGTCGAGCCACTGCGTTGGCTCAGTCTTGCCGCGATCGTTCTGGGTCTTGTGGGTGTGCTGCTGATCGTTGTGCCACAAGGCAGCCTGCCGGACGCCAGTGCTGCGATTTGGATTTTTCCCGCGCTGATTGCACCCGTTTCGGCAGCGGCCAACAACTTGATCGTGGCCACGTTGCGACCACCAGAGTCGGACTCGCTGACATTGGGCGGTGCAGTTTTGCTGGGCGGCGCAGTGGTGATGCTGCCTATTGCCGCCCTCAACGGCGATCTCGTGGTGTTTTGGCAAACACCGGCCGCGTTGACGGGTGTAATTTGGGCCGCCATCGCACAGGCGGTGGGATTTTTCTGTCTCTATGAGATTATTCGGCGGGCCGGGCCGGTGTTCTTTTCGCAGATCTCCTACGTCATTGTGGCGTGCGGCATCGGGTGGGGTTTTGCGTTGTTCGCCGAACGACCCAGCGCCTGGGTTTGGGGGGCGGTCGCCCTGATGACGATGGGCTTAGCTTTGGCTAACGCCGCCGTAGCCCGCGCGCCACACGATGCTGATGGGAGTTGAAGCCGTCACCATCACAGCTAAACTTTTCGGCCAATAAGGGGAGAACATCATGGACGTCAAGGCCGCCGTTGCTTTCGAAGCGGGCAAACCACTTTCAATCGAAACCGTGCAGCTTGAGGGCCCGAGGGCGGGCGAGGTGCTGGTGGAAATACGCGCTACCGGCATTTGCCATACCGACGAGTTCACGCTCTCCGGTGCCGATCCCGAAGGCTTGTTCCCCGCTATCCTCGGTCACGAAGGCGCCGGCGTCGTGGCTGACATCGGACCCGGTGTCACCAGCGTCAAGAAGGGCGACCATGTCATCCCGCTTTACACCCCGGAGTGCCGGCAGTGTGAATACTGCCTGTCCGGTCGAACCAACCTGTGCCAGGCCATTCGTGAGACCCAAGGTCGCGGCTTAATGCCCGACGGGACGAGCCGGTTTCGCCTCGGCAAGGAACCGATCCTGCATTACATGGGCACGTCGACGTTTGCCAATTACACCGTACTGCCCGAGATCGCGGTGGCGAAGATTCGTGAAGACGCCCCGTTCGACAAAGTTTGCTACATCGGCTGCGGCGTCACCACCGGCATCGGCGCTGTGGTGAACACGGCCAAGGTCGAACCCGGATCTAACGTCGTGGTTTTTGGCCTGGGCGGTATCGGCTTGAACGTCATCCAAGGCGCTCGACTGGTGGGCGCCGACATGATCGTTGGTGTCGACATTAACCCCGCGCGCAAAGAAATGGCCGAGCGTTTCGGCATGACGCACTTCGTCAATCCCGAAGAGCTTGACGGCGACCTCGTGCCCTATCTCGTCGATCTGACAAAGGGCGGCGCCGATTACAGTTTTGAGTGCATCGGCAATACCGGGGTCATGCGGGATGCGCTGGAATGTTGCCACAAGGGGTGGGGCGAAAGCGTCATCATCGGTGTTGCACCCGCGGGCGCTGAGATCGCCACACGACCGTTCCAACTGGTGACCGGCCGAGTGTGGCGCGGCAGTGCCTTTGGCGGCGCCAAGGGGCGGACTGATGTGCCAAAAATTGTCGACTGGTACATGGACGGCAAGATTGAGATCGATCCGCTAATCACCCACACGATGCCGCTGGGTGAAATCAACAACGCCTTCGATCTAATGCATGCCGGAAAATCAATCCGTAGCGTGGTGCTGTACGACAGCTAGCGCGCGTCCGTTCGGCGGCGTGTTGCCAAAAAGACGCCGGCGAAAATCAGCACGATTCCCACGAGGTGGTGGAGGCGGAACGGCTCGGTAAGAAAGAGAACGCCGCCGAGCGCACCCCACACCGGCATGAGGTATTGCAACTGCGCGCCCCGTGCCGCGCCGAGGGTGGCGATGCCACGGTTCCAAAACGCGAAGGCCAGTAACGCTGGAAATAAGGCGATATAGCCGATCGAAATGGCGTTGTTCGTTGTAAGCGCAAATGTCCGGCCGCTCACGATGTCAACAGCGTAGAAAGCCGCTAGCACCGGCATGCTGACGACCATCATCATCATCAAGAACGGCAGCCCGCCGAGGTCGGTTGGCTTGTGTCGTAGCGATAAGGTGTAGACCGCCCACGAAATAATGGCCGGCAGCATGAGCAAGTCGCCTGGATTGAACGAGAAGGCGCGCAACGCGCCAAGATCACCTTGGATGATAATGGCGGTGATACCACTGAAGGCCACCAGCATCCCGATCAGCATGCGCCAGCCAAAGCCCTCGCGATAAATGAGCCAAGCCAACAGCACGGTCAGCACTGGGGTGCCGCCGTTGATGAGCGATGCATTGACAGCAGTGGTGAATTGAACGGCAGAGTTGAGAAACAAATTGAAGGTCGGCACGCCCAGCAGCCCAAGGAAGGTGATCATCTTCCAATGGCGTTTTATCACCGACCATTGCCGAATCACGCCGGGCAGTGCGAAGGGCGTCAACATCAACAGCGCCAAGGTCACCCGCCAGAATGTGAGCGAGAACGGCGGAACTTCTTGAACCGTGACACGCGCAACAATGTTGTTACCGGACCAAAACAGGGTCGCGAGCAGCAACAACACATAGGGCAGCAGCGTGGCGTATCTGGTTTGGTTCATGACACCTTCGCAGCTTGTGGCGCCGAACCCCGGGCGCGCTGCGCCAGATAGATGCCGCCAAAAATAAGCACAATGCTAAGCCCGTGGAACCACTCCAATGTCTCGCCCAGAAAAGCCACGGCGAGAACGCCTGAGAAGATCGGCGCCAGATAATTGAACACGTTCGCGCGATTCGCACCCAACCGCGCGACGCCAAAGTTGAAGAAGGCGAAGGCGACGACAGAAGCGAACACGCCCAGATACAGCACGCCCGCCACATTACCGATCGTCAGGGCGGCGCGCGTCCCGATTGCAAGGTCATAGACATAGAAGGGTATGAGAAATATCCAGCCGACAACCATGACGCCAAGCAAGAGACCCATGGGGTTCGCCTCACGCGGCATCGTGCGCAATCCAACGGAATAGATGGTCCATGAAATCACCGCGAGAACCGCGATCAGGTCACCGGTGTTAAATGCAAGCGATGTAAATACTGCAACTTCACCATTTGAGATCACCACCACCACGCCGACAAATGCCACCATTATGGCTAGAGCCGTGCGCCACGAAATCGTCTCGCGATAGGCAAGCCATGACGCGATCACGCTGG
>JAPKDI010000118.1 GCA_026421105.1 Alphaproteobacteria bacterium
CCAGCACAATCGGAAACCCGTGGGATGCAAACGAACGAGAACTTCGAGGCCCCATATCTGACGTTACCGGTTTCGGTTTTGGCAATACCCTCACCGACCCAGCGGCATAGAAATCGTCGATGGCGACACCGGCGGGTTGCGCAGACGCGATGGCGAAAATTAGTCCGGCGACGAAAGCGAGCGCCACCTTCATTGCGGTTCCAGGAAGTCTTAATCAAACGTGGTTAGCTTGCGCGCTGCAACGCGAGCAACCCAGCGAATCCGGTAACGCTGAGCTAGGGCCATTTCACCTCGGGTGGCAGCGACATCAGAATGGCCTCGACGTTGCCGCCGGTCTTCAGGCCGAATTGGGTGCCGCGATCGTAGACGAGATTAAATTCGGCATATCGGCCGCGCCGCACAAGTTGGTGTTCACGCTGTTCTGGAGTCCACGGGTCATTAGAGTGCCGCCGAACTATCTTGGGATAGACGGACTCAAACGCTTCACCGACGGCACGGGTGAACGCGAAGTCCTTGTCCCAGTCTCCCGAGTCGACGTAATCGTAGAAAATGCCGCCCACACCTCGCGGTTCATCACGGTGCTTGATGAAGAAATACTCGTCGCACCACTTCTTGAACTTATCGTAATAGGCTGGATCTGATTGATCGCACGCCGCGCGCAGGGCGGCGTGAAAGGTCTTGGTGTCCTGATCGTCGGGCACCATCGGCGTTAGGTCAGCACCACCACCGAACCACGCCTTGGTGGTGGTGATGAATCGCGTGTTCATATGAACAGCAGGGACAAGTGGCGAGCACATGTGTGCCACCAGCGAGATCCCGCTCGCCCAAAACGCGCCATCGTCGCTGGCCCCGGGAATATTTTTCCTGAACTCTTCAGAAAACGTGCCGTGCACCGCCGAAATGTTGACGCCAACTTTTTCGAACACGCGGCCGCGCATAATCGACATCGTGCCGCCGCCGCCGCCGGGGCGATCCCACGTCTTGCGTTCAAACCGACCGGCAGGCTGATCGTGGTGGGCGCCGGTGTGGTCGTCTTCGATCATTTCGAACGCGGCGCAGATGCGGTCCCGCAGCGTTTTGAACCAAGTGGCGGCAGAATCGCGTTTTGTGTCTAAGTCGTCAGTCATGGGGCAGTCCTTAGGCGGGTACTGGAGTGTGGGGCAGGTGTCCAGTTTGCCTGAGGCCTTCGCCAACAACCATTGCTACGGCGACCGCGACGTTGAGTGACCGCATCCCCACCGTCATGGGAATGCGCAGCCGATGGTCCGCAGAGTCGTGGACGGCGTCGGGAACGCCGCGGCTT
Organism: Alphaproteobacteria bacterium; assembly: GCA_026421105.1. The sequence goes on from JAPKDI010000118.1 coordinate 1,304, forward strand.
TCGCTACCGAAAAGAAGGCTATCGTCGGGCCGAAAATTGAATTCTTGGTAGAGGGCAGTCGCTTTTGTCGTGATCAATATGAGCCGGCCGACGCGGTCAGCGTCACAAAAGACCTCCCATGACTCGTGTTGTGTCATGGCCGCTCGGTCGGCGTAATCCATGCCCGCACGTTTTAGACCGCGGTCACCCGCGGGAAATCCGGTCGGTCCGATCACATCAATGGGCACCGCAAGGCAGGCCCCGAGGCGAAGAATTGTCCCCAAGTTCTGAGGGATATCAGGCTGATAGAGGGCAACGCGCATGAGACCTCCAAATTAGGCGCATGTTCGGCGGGGATGGGAACTTTACGTCACGCTGCGGCAACAGGTCACCCCGCGCTGATTGTGGACATTTTTGGGAATTGATGGAATAAAGGCGCGCACAAATCCTTGGTTTTGACGAGGTTGGTACATGGCGACCACGGCCCCAGACACGGGCGATGGGGAAACCCGCCGCGACTTCATTTTCGTTGCCGCAATATCGGCAACGGCAGTGGGCGCTGGCTTAGCGGTTTGGCCCTTCGTGAACTCAATGAATCCCTCAAGGGACGTCTTGGCGGAGTCAACCACCGAGGTTGACCTCTCGCCGATTGAAGAGGGCCAACGGATCACCGTTCTCTGGCGGAAAAAGCCGGTTTTCGTGGATCATCGGGCGCCCGAGAAAATCGCCGAAGCCACAGGTGCTGCGCTCAGTGATCTCAAGGACCCGCAGACCGATGCGGATCGGGTTCTACGCCCCGAATGGTTGGTCCTCATTGGAATTTGCACCCATCTGGGTTGTATTCCGCAGGGCCAACGTGTGGGCGAGCGCCTCGGCGATTTCGGCGGGTGGTTCTGCCCGTGTCACGGGTCGCACTACGATACTTCGGGACGTATTCGCAAAGGCCCGGCACCAAAGAATCTTGAGGTGCCGCCTTATAGCTTCATCGATGACACAACAATTCAGCTCGGTTAGGGGACGGTAGATGGCCGGAGGACCTGCACGCCAGTACAACAACCGCCTGATCCGTTGGGTCGAGTATCGGTTGCCCATTTTCAGCGCCGTCGAGGCGACAATCGGCCGCGACATGCCGACACCGAAGAACCTCAATTATTGGTGGTCCCTCGGTTCTGTCTTGTTTTTGGCGCTGGTCATTCAGATCGCCACAGGTATTTTTCTAGCCATGCATTACATCCCGAGTGGGGCGCTGGCCTTCGACTCGGTCGAACAGATCATGCGCAACGTCAATGGCGGTTGGTTATTGCGCTATGTCCATTCGAACGGCGCCTCATTGTTCTTCGCCGCCGTCTACCTCCATATTTTCCGTGGCATGTACTACGGCTCCTACAAGGCACCGCGAGAATTGCTGTGGCTAATTGGTATGGTCATTTTTGTTCTCATGACGGCAACCGCATTCATGGGCTATGTCCTGCCTTGGGGGCAGATGAGCTTCTGGGCCGCGACCGTGATCACCAATCTGTTTTCCGCAATTCCCCTGATTGGCGATGGCCTGACGACTTGGCTGTGGGGCGGCTTCGCCGTCGATAGCCCGACGCTGCAGCGCTTCTACAGCCTGCATTATCTGTTGCCGTTCGTGATCTTTGGAGTCTCGCTGATGCACGTGTGGGCGTTGCACGTTCACGGCTCGTCCAATCCGGTCGGGATTTCGGCGCGCAGCAAGCAAGACACCATTCCGTATCATCCGTACTACACGTCCAAGTACCTGTCGGTGGTAGGAATTTCATTCATCATCTTGGCGTTCTTGGTCTTCTACGAGCCGAATTTCTTGGCTCACCCGGACCAGTTCAAGCCGGCCGATCCGTTGCAGACGCCGGCCAACATCGTCCCTGAATGGTATTTCCTGCCGTTCTACGCGATCTTGAGGTCAGTCCCAGACAAACTCGGCGGCGTGGTCCTGTTTGGCGGATCAATCGCCATTCTGTTCCTGGTGCCCTGGCTCGATACCTCGCGTGTGCGCTCAGCCCGATTCCGGCCGACATACCGCTATTTTTTCTGGATCTTCGTGCTGAACTCGATTCTTCTGGGTTGGGTTGGTTCACAGCCTGCAGAAGGCGCGGCACTTCTCATCGGGCGTTTGGCGACGGTCTATTACTTCGCGCACTTCCTGATCATCCTGCCGTTCGTCGGCTGGTTCGAGCGACCTCGACCGCTTCCCGAAAGTATCTGCAAGCCGGTGCTCAAGAGCGGGATGCCCGCGGCGGAGGCGGCAGAATGAATAAGCTAAAGAACATTCTTTCGGCCGCTGCCGTATCCCTAGTCCTTTCTGCAGGGGTTTCGGGTGTCGCGCATGCTTCTGGTAGCGGGACCGAACCGCCAAAACATGAATGGTCGTTCTACGGCCTCTTCGGCACCTTTGATCGTGCGGCGCTACAGCGTGGCTATCGCGTCTACAAAGATGTTTGTGCGTCCTGCCACGGAATGAAGTACATCGCGTTCCGGAATTTGGTCGACATCGGGTTTACCGAAGCCGAGGCAAAAGCGTTGGCCGAAGAGTTTGAAGTGGCTGGTGATCCCGATGAGTTCGGCGACCCGACCACACGTTCGGCCCGACTTTCCGATTCTTTCCCCGCGCCTTTTGCGAACCCACAGGCCGCGCGTGCTGCCAACGGCGGCGCGCTGCCGCCGGACCTGAGTTTGATTTCTAAGTCGCGCGATTATGGTCCGGACTACGTCCGCGGCCTGATGGTCGGCTATAAAGACGCGCCCGCGGATGTCGATATGGCGCCGGGCATGAACTACAACGAGTATTATGCTGGTCACCAGATCGCCATGGCCCAACCGCTAGTCGACGATTTGGTTGAGTTCGGCGATGGTACCGAAGCGACCGTCGAGCAAATGGCTGAGGACGTCGCGACATTCCTCCACTGGGCGGCTTACCCAGAGCTGGAACGTCGTCACCAACTTGGTCTCCAGGTGATGATCTTTTTGATCTTGCTGACGGGCCTATTCTTGATCGTGAAACAACGGGTTTGGCGCAAGCTCGATCACTAAGTAATCGACCTTGAATCAAAAAAGACCGCTTCTAGAGGTCTCTTTTTTTACCAGTAGGCGCGAGCCGAGCGGATGACTTACACTAGCAACCGCGGTACGGACCACCTGGGGCGCCCCAATGCATGACCTTCACCAAAAGCCTGTGATAGGCGTGCTCGGCGGCTCAGGTCTTTATGAAATCGAAGGCCTGAATGAGACGCAGTGGATCGAGGTTCAGTCGCCGTGGGGGACGCCATCGGATTCGCTCTATTCCGGGACACTAAATGGCGTCCGGATTGTGTTCCTGCCGCGGCATGGGCGTGGGCACAGCTACGCGCCATCCGATATCAATTATCGCGCCAACATCGACATCCTAAAACGTGCTGGCGTTACCGATGTGATCTCGCTCTCTGCGGTTGGATCGTTTCGCGAGGCCTACGAGCCCGGAACATTCGTCATCGTTGATCAGTTCATTGATCGCACCTTTGCCCGCGAGAAAAGTTTCTTCGGCAAGGGTCTGGTTGCCCATGTGTCGATGGCCGACCCGGTTTGCACTCGCCTAGGCGACACGCTCCATGCGGTAGCGTCAGATCAAGGTCTGAAGGTCGTTCGCAATGGAACCTACTTGTGTATGGAGGGGCCACAGTTCTCTACGCGAGCTGAGTCCGAGCTTTATCGCAGCTGGGATTGTGACGTCATCGGGATGACCAACATGCCCGAGGCCAAGCTCGCCCGTGAAGCTGAGATCTGTTACGCGACCGTAGCGATGGT
>JAPKDI010000119.1 GCA_026421105.1 Alphaproteobacteria bacterium
CGTTGCGGGCGCTAATCGCGATTATCGCTTCGGTAGGATCGAATGAGACGCAGCCAAGGCGTGCGGCCGCGCAATCGGCCAGCAGGTCGTACATAGGGCCGAAGTCAGATTCGTCCTACGCCGCACCCCCAATCAAGATGAACCCTGAAAACAGCGCGTTCGTCGACGCCTAGGCTTTAGGATTGTCCAGCGAAAGCAGTATCCCGGCAATCAGCGGCGACGGATGCCGGTCGGCCCGGGTATCAATCAGCGGCGGCGCCGCAATGCGATAGGCGAGGTGACCAAAATACAGGGTTGCCGCGATGGCAACCACGGGCCGTACGCCCGGTAGGGCCAGCACCGATACCGCCGCGCTGCTCGCGCTAATGACCATGACCAGCAACATCCCAATCTTAATGCTGAGATAGAACGGAGCCTCTCCGTCGCCCGATCGCCCCACTCTTAGCCGAAATGCTTAACGTCGCAGGCCCGGGGCTACCGCTCAGCGCAATGCATGGAAGAAAAAGGCGATCGAATCACCTACGGCCAATGCCTTTTATAATCAGACTTTGCATAGCTGCCATGCCGAAACGGCAATGCTCGAGTGACAGCGCGGTGCCTATCCTCTGTGTCCGACACCGATGCAAGGATTCGATAAATGTCTACACCAGACCAATCACCCGACGCCACGCATCACGTCTTGGCGCTTGCGGCATCTCGCTATGCCGAAGCTAAGTCCCGCGCCGATGACGCCTCGCAGACTGCCTGGCAAAAGGTAATCTACGGCCTCGTAGCATCGGACCGATCCGCGCAAGTCTAACTTGGCGTCACCCGCCTAGTCGTGGGCGAGCGCATTGTCCGCGAATAGATAGTCCTTGAGTTCCTTATCGAAACTCGGGTCCTGTCTGCGGATCCACTCCAACATCATCGTCGCGTGTTCTTTTTCCTCATCGCGGCTATTCGCCAAGATGTCTTTTAGCTCGGCATCTTTGCGGGCGTCGACGCGTTGGTTGTGCCAATCCACCGCTTCCAACCCATCCGTCGACGATTTGACTCTTCGCTGCATGTCGCGCGTCTTGCCCGATAGTTCATTAATAGCCTCGTGGTAGCTTCGTTCGCCATGACCTTCTCCGTCGGGTAGGGAATATCCGCTATCCGTGCCAAAAAAATGCCTAACGGCGCCATTGGGCAGACGAGGGCCGTCCAGACCCTCGCGTCAGCCGTTTCAATCCCCTAATCTTCGCCGCAATGCAGCAAGCCCTTCGCACTGTCGATGTCGCAGAGCCGGAATACCCCCGGCTCCTGTCGCCGTTTGAACTCGCCGGCAAGACCCTAAAAAACCGGATTGTCCATGCGGCGATGTCGACCCGCTATGCGAAGGACGGTGAGGTCACCGAGCAACTCATCCGCTATCACGCCAACCGGGCCGCCGGCGGGACCGCGATGATCGTTGCCGAGCCGTTGGCCGTACGTCGTGGCCAAGCCTCCAGCACGCGCGTCCGTGTGTGGGACCAAGACAACCTCGACGGGCTTAAGCGCTGGGCTGAAGCCGTCAACGCGCATGACAGCCACTTGCTTACGCAGATTCAAGACCCCGGTCGCGGGCTCCACAAAGCAGGCGGCCGTCGACGCCAGGCCTATGGTCCTTCGGCCCTGCCCGACGATTGGTCGTGGACAGTGCCGCATGCGCTGAGCGTCGATGAAATCCATACTATGGTCGATGACTTCGCGGTCTCCGCCGGAAAACTCAAGAAGGCGGGATTTTCCGGCGTCGAGATTTCTGCCGGGCACGGCCATATCTTTCATCAATTTCTCTCGCCGCATGCCAACGTGCGCGAAGACGATTACGGCGGGTCGCTCGAGAACCGTGCACGTCTGGTGCAAGAGATTATCGAAGCCCTGCGTGCCGAATGCGGCACCGACTTCATTATCGGCCTGCGTTTGCCGGGCGACGATTACGTCGAAGGCAGCATTGATCCTGACGAGGCCGAACGCCTCACGCGTTACTTCGCCGCCAAGCACCAGGTTGATTTTCTCAATTGGGTGCAAGGATCGCATCACCGGTCGCTAGAAATGCATTTGCCCGATATGCATTTTTCGCGCGGCACCTTTTTCGATCTCATCAAGCGCCTCCACGACGCGTCAGATGGCATCCCAACCGGCGCCGTCGCGCGTATCTTAGAGCCCATCCAAGGCGAGGCACTGTTGCGCGACAACATCAGCGAACTCGTCATGCTCGGCCGCACGCTCGTCACTGACGCCGCCTGGGGCATTAAGGCCGCGCAGAACCGTGACAACGACATTCGAAAATGCGTCTCGTGCAACAACTGCTGGGGGGTCATCAATCAAGAACTTCCGTTGCAATGCGACAACAACCCGCGCGTCGGTTTCGAAGAAGAAGTCGATTGGTGGCCGAGCCCGGCAAAAACCAAGAAGACTGTCGTCGTTGTCGGCGGCGGTGTCGCAGGTCTTGAAGCCGCATGGGTTGCTTCCGCGCGCGGTCATGACGTAACGCTCTACAGCGCAGGTGCAGAGTTGGGCGGCAAGATCAGGCTCAACGCACTGATCCCCACGTGCGACCCAATCAGCTCGATCTACGACTATCAACAAGTGATGGCGACCAAGGCAGGCGTTCGCACCGAACTCGGCTGGCGCGTAAGCGCCGAAGAACTCATCGCCGCCAAGCCCGACGCCGTCGTGCTCGCCACTGGGTCCACCATGTCGTGGCCCGCTAGCCTGCCGCTTGCTCTCAAGGAAGAATGCTTCATTCTCGATCTGCGCGCCATTGTCGAAGAGCTCCTGGCCCATCCCGGCAAACAACCCGGCACCGCCGTGATCTATGACGAGGATGGTCTTGATGCGACGTACTCTGCGGCCGAGTTTCTTGCCACGCTGTTCGACAAAGTAGTTCTGGTCACCTCACGAGAGATGGTCGCGCGCGACGAGCCCGTCGTGCGCCAACAAAGTATATACCGCCGCCTGTACCAGGCGCGGATCGAGATACTTCTGATGTGCGAACCCTCACCAAACGAACGTTTTGAGGAAGGTATCTTTGCCTACCGAAACGTGATCAACGGCGACGAAGCCGAAATCAAAGACGTCTCACTCTTCACCTACGCCACCCAACGCGTCCCTGACGTCGACCTCCAAGCCCCCCTCGAGGCCGCCGGTATCGACGTCCACCTCATCGGCGACGCCTACATGCCCCGCAACCAAATGGTCGCCACCCAAGAAGGCCATACCGTGGGGAATAGCCTCTAAGGATCAGTTCATGCCGAAGCGCGGATGGCCGGGGATCACCATGCCGCCGCCAATGATCTGCCGATATTGAAGAGCCGCCAAAGGCGGTGTTCCGAACCACCGCCAAAACCCTCATCTCTCGTCCCTACGCCACCATGCCGCACAAACACTTGACCCACATCAAGCAGCTAGTTGCCGCGATGGGTGATGCTGTACGAAACTGGACTGTTGGCCGCGTCGGTGGAGGACACTTAGATATTGAAGATTGGTGCCACCGCGCTGGCCAAATTCAGGTTTTCGGATTTGGTAGCATGGGCCGCAGCGCCAGCTCTCCAACCACACCCAAAATCAAAAACAAAGCCCGCCTTGTAACAGCGAAACCCCCGTATTCAAGTGGGGCGGTTTTAAAAGGACGCCAATATCCTGCACAACCCAGACGAGGGTGTTGAAAAAATTGAACAAAATGTATGTAAAAAATCGCTAAATTCGGGGTATTTTTCTTCGTCGTTATTCTAACTGGGTCTTAACAGGCTCCACTAGTTAATCTCGTAAAGGTAGTATCTCTGCCAGGCAGTACAACGCTCGTGACGCGCGCTATCCCGCAGAATGAACGCCTTTGATGCAGAGCAGCGCCAAGGCGCTGATTGTTAGGGTATCGTCGACACGCAACCCTTCTTAGAAAGGTCCCGCTTCGTGATCCTCGCTGCCGAACAAAACACCCAGATTCCGACTGCGGAAGAATTAGTTCAGCGTGCCGAGGCCTTGGTTCCGATGCTGCGCGAACGTGCCGACGAGACCGAGACGTTGCGCCGCGTACCTGAGGCGACAATGGCCGTGCTCCACGAACAAGGCTTGCTCAAGTACTACCAACCCAAGTGCTATGGTGGCTACGAGCTTGACTGGGGCACCCACTTCAAAATCGGTCGGGCGGTTGCAAAAGGCTGCCCCTCCACCGCGTGGATCGTCGCCGTGGTCGGTGGACATACCTGCTATGTCGGCCGCTTCCCGAAAGAGGCGCAAGACGAGGTCTGGGCCGACGGCCAGGACGTGTTGATCTCCACTGGCTCGGTCCAAAAAACGGGTACCGTCAAAAAAGTGCCGGGCGGTTTTCAGTTGTCCGGCGCGTGGGGCTTTGCCTCAGGCGTTGATCATGCGCATTGGGGCATGGTCGCGGGCCGTATGGATGGCGACAAGGAAGTCTCCCAGTACCTCTTCCCGCGCAAAGACTTCACCATCGACGATGTCTGGCATGTCGCCGGCATGAAAGGCACCGGCACCAAAGACATCGTGCTGAACGACGCCTTCGTCCCCAAACATCGAGCCCTCAAGATGTCGCGCTTTACCGGTGCTATGCCACCAGGCGGTGACGCCAACCCGCATTACATCTATCGCACCGAGTTTCGCCCGTTCTCAGGCTCCAGCCTATTAGGGCCCATCCTCGGCACCGCCGAAGGCGCCTTTGCTGATTACACTGCGATGACCCGCGAACGCACCGGTGCCATCTTCGGCGACAAGGTTGCCGATAATACAGCCGTACAATTGCGGGTCTCTGAATCAAGCGCCGAACTCGCGGCCGCGGCGGCGCTGGCAGAACGCATTTACGCCACCCTCAACGTTCGCGGCAAAATGCTCGAACCCTTCACCGAAGAAGAACGCGCATCATTGATGCGCGATCGCGCTTACATCATGAAACTGTGCCGCCAAAGCTGCGAGCGCCTCGTCACGATGATGGGCGCCCAAGGCCTCTTCAATACCAACCCCGTGCAGCGCGCCTTCCGCGATCTCCATGCCATGGCTACCCAATTCGGCGTCAACTGGGAC
>JAPKDI010000120.1 GCA_026421105.1 Alphaproteobacteria bacterium
AGCATGCCGCATACCGCGGCGTTCGGCAGGCATCGGAAGTCGCCGCACGTTATCTCGAAGACGCCCGGGTTGCCGTAAGCGAAGCACCATCGCGCAGTGGCGCTCTCCTCTATCGGGCCCGAATTGTTGGAATTTCCCGCCAGAACGCGTTTTCCGCGTGCCGTGCCCTGGAAAAAAGTCGTATTGACTGCGTCGCGCTGAACCCTACCGGCAGCTAAACCCGCTGATAGCCGCCAACCCGCGGGTTCCCTATACTTCCCAGCACTAGCCCTAAAACGAACGCCCGTTGGAGGCAGTGATGACCGGACCCACGCCGTTTGAGCGCATGAACCGCCATGGCGCAATCGTCGACGCGAGCCATGACGAACTTGCTCTCGAGAATTTTGCGCAAGCCATGCATTTTGAAGTGTTCGCGCATCTGATGCCGGGCAACAAAGATGTCTATGAACATCGTGTCTTACCGGCGTTCAAAAAGCGCGAGGGCCGGACCCCCGCTTCGCGGCGCGAAGTGCGCAGCGAAATGCGCGAGGACCCGTATCATCAGACGTGGAGCGCGCTGCGCCGCACGACGCAGGAGATGATGTGGATCGCGACTGACACTTGCCTGCATCGCACGTACGACGAACTTCACGAACGTGCGCGCCCAAAGAACAAAACACTTGGGTCCCTTACGCTTGATCCGAGCCTCGACCTTCCCCGCTACATCACCGCGGTGGACATTCACTGCATGCCAGGCGGGTATTGCAGCGAAGCGACAAACGACGACGTATACGCCGGCGCGCTTTATGACCGCGGCGTATATTCGATTACGCAAGGCTTCCTTGGGCCAAAGGTCGATGGTTTCGGCCGATCCGCAACCGCCTACATCAAGCGCAACTTTCCGAAATTTCGGACTGGCAAGGTGCTGGATGTCGGATGTGCCGTCGGCCATGGCTCCGTTGCACTCGCCGAAACGTTGCCTGGCGCGGATATCCACGCAATCGACGTTGGCGCGCCAATGTTGCGCTACGCCCACGCGCGAGCCGAGAGTATGGGCGTTGCCGTCCATTACGCGCAGCAGAGCGCCGAGCACATGAGTTACGACGACAACACCTTTGATTTTGTCGTGTCCGGGGCAACGTTGCACGAATTATCCACGGCCGGCATTCGCAACATCATTCGCGAATGCCATCGGGTTCTAAAACCCGGCGGGGTCATGATCCATATCGAACAGCCGCAGTACAAAGACATGGATCCGTACGATCAATTCATGCGCGACTGGGATACGTTCGGGAACAACGAACCTTTCTGGGGCACACTGCACGATCTCGATCTTGAGGCGATTGCTGTCGGCGGCGGTTTCGAGCGCGGAAAAGTGCGCCAGTCCATGGAGTGGGGCGATGAGGACCGTGGTCAAGTGTACAACGTGGACAAGCCCGGAGAGGAACGGAGCCCGCCTTGGTTCTTTTACACAGCAACTAAGTAGGTTTCTGTGAAACCACTTGGCATCAGACAGATCGGCCAACACGCCGCGATCGCATCAATCAATCACGATGAGGCGGCGCGAGAAGATTTCGTCGCGTCGATGTACTTCGCGGTTCAAGCAGACGTCTTTCCAGGTAACCGGTTGGCCTACGACAACGCTGCGCGCCCTTCGTTCGAACGCCAACACGGTCGTGAACCACGCAGCCGCCACGAAATTCGACGGATCATGTCCGGCCAGCCTCTGTTTCAGTGGTGGAGCAGTTTGCGCCGCACCACCCAAGAGATGAAGCAGGCGACGGGCGAAGAGTTGGTCCACCGGCAGACCTGCAGCATTAACGAATCGGTTGCCAAGTTAAATCGCGCAGGCCGAGGTTCGCTGCGGCTTGACGAAGAAATAGATTTGCCACGCTACGTCTCGGAAGTCGATTTTCACGGGCAGCCGGGCGGTTACTACGCGGAACGTTGCGATAAAGACGCGACCCCCGCGGCCATCTATGACCCCGGCGTTTTTGTCCTTACGAAGGGCTTCATGGGACCCTATTGCGAGGCGGCAGGCACTTCTGCGATCAACTTCCTGCGCAAGCGCGACCCTGCGTTTGCACCTCAGCGAATCCTCGATATTGGCTGCTCCGTGGGGCACAGCACCCTGCCCTATGCCGACACCTATCCGGATGCACGTATAGACGCGATTGACCTATCCGCGCCAATGCTTCGCTACGGTCATGCGCGCGCGACATCGATGGGCCACGACATTCACTTTTCACAGCAAAATGGCGAGGCGACCAACTTTGCGCCCGGCTCGTTTGATCTCACCGTCTCGCATATTGTGCTTCACGAAACATCAAGAAGCGCACTTCGCAACATCTTTGCCGAGTGCTACCGCTTACTCGCCCCGGGCGGGTTGATGCTCCATATCGAACAACGTCAACATGACGGCATGGAACCGTTCGAGCAGTTTTATTACGACTGGGACACGCTCAATAACCACGAGCCGTTCTGGGGCACGCTCCACGATACTGACCTTGGTGCGATTGCAACCGACGTCGGGTTCGCCGAAGACGGTGTGGTTCAGCAGATGGCGCCAAACGTGGTGGCTGTAGACCTTTTGCAAGACCAAATCAGCGACGGCCAAGACTTCAAACGAACAGCCGTGTGGCTGGCGTTTTGCGCCCAAAAGTAGCGCAGCCTAGATCACCGGCGGCTCGATACCTGACGCCATCAATTCGCCGAACAGTTGGTCTTTGAGCTTTTCGAGGCCCGCCTGATCACGGGCTTCAACCCGCGCCACCAAAACGGCTTGCGTGTTGGACGCGCGGAGCAACCACCAGCCGTCTTCGTTCGTCACGCGCACGCCATCCAAATCGACAACATCCGCACCCGCATCACGCATGCGACCTGCAACCTCGTTTGCGACCTCGAACTTCCGCTCCTCCGGGCAGTCAAAGCGAAGTTCAGGGGTGTTCACGAAAACCGGTAATTCGTCGAGCAAGGCACCCATAGAAAGCCCGGTGCGATGCATCAATTGGAGCGTTCGGATCGCGGCGTAGAGGCCGTCGTCAAAACCGTAGTACGTATCCGCAAAGAAGATATGGGCGCTCATTTCGCCGGCCAACAGGGCGCCTGTCTCCGCCATTTTTGATTTTACCAATGAATGCCCTGCCGCCCACATGATCGGATTGCCGCCGAGACGGCGCACTTCGTCGAATAGCGCAACACTACATTTCACGTCGCCAATGATCGTGGCGCCGGGGTTGCCAGCGAGAACATCCCGCGAAAGGAGCGCCAGTAACTGGTCGCCCCAGACGATCCTGCCGGTTTCATCAATCACTCCGACCCGATCCCCGTCGCCATCGAACGCAAAACCAACATCCGCGTTTTCTTGCGCTGCGATGGCGCGCAACTGCTCGAGGTTTTCAGGAATGGTGGGGTCCGGATGGTGGTTGGGAAAGTCGCCATCCACGGCGTCGTTAATCAACACATGGCGGCCCGGAAGCCGCTCCGCGAGGGCGCTCATGACGGCGCCTGCAGCGCCATTGCCTGGATCCCATGCCGCGGTGATTGCGGGGGGCAAATCTGCGCCCTCAACGAGCCGAGCGACGTAGCGATCTGCAAGATCAATGGTGACAGCGGTTCCAAGTCCCGTCTCAAAGTCGCCGATCAGCGCAAGTTGCCCGAGCGCCTGGATGTCTTCGCCAAAAAACCCTTCCCGGCCCAGCATGAACTTGAAGCCGTTGTGGTTCGGCGGATTGTGCGACCCCGTGACCATGATGCCGCCATCGGCACGAAGCTCGTGAACACTGTAGTAAAGCATTGGGGTTGGCCCTAGGCCCACTCTCTGGACCTTCACACCCGCGGACAGCAGGCCCTGCGTCAGATGTTCAGCGAGATCGGGGGAGCTGTGTCGACCGTCGTAGCCGACATTGACCGTTTGCCCGCCGCGCCGTCGCACGATGGTGCCGAACGCCCTCCCGATGGCTAATGCGTCTTCCGGACCGAGCGTTTCCTCGAGTATTCCCCGAATGTCATAAGCCCGAAGAATTGATGGGTCGAATCGATGAGCAGTCATGCTCGCGGTTCCGCTGCTTGCCGACCGACGCTGTGGTATGCGAGCCCCGCATGCTGCACGACCTCTGGATCGAACAGGTTGCGGAAGTCGACGAGGGTCGTGCCGGTCATCGCAGACTTCAACGCTGCCAAATCGAGTTGGCCCGGCTTGAACTCGTCCCATTCGGTCACGATCGCGACGACGTCGGCCCCCGTTGCAGCATCGACCGCGTCGGCGCACCATTCCACGCCGTCTAGATGCGCGCGCGCCTGCTCGGCGCCTTGTGGGTCAAACACCCTCACGGTTGCTCCGACGGAGATCAGGCCTCTAACCAGGTCGATCCCAGGGCTGTCCCGCACGTCGTCGGTATTTGCCTTGAACGTGATGCCCAGCACCGCGACGGTCTTGCCTTTCAAAGCCTTGCCAAGCGCTCCTGCAACGCGGTCAACGAGCGTTCGTTTTCTCGTGTCGTTGATCTCAATGGCAGCCTCGACAAGCTTTGTAGGTGAGCCAGTACGCGCCGCGCTCACCGCCAATGCCGAGGTATCCTTGGGAAAACACGAACCGCCATAACCCGGACCGGCGCTTAATCCCCAACGGCCGATCCGACCATCGAGACCCATTCCTCTGGCCACGTCCTCGACGTTGGCGCCGACGCGCTCACACAGGTCCGCGATCTCATTGATGAAGGTAATCTTGACGGCGAGAAAGGCATTGGCGCTGTACTTGATCAACTCTGCGGTTTCGATTTTGGTTGATACGAACCGATCGGGCCTGCCCTCAAGGAGTGGCCCGTGCAGATCCCGCAGAACCGAGGCAGCCCGGTCAGTCTCGGTCCCGACGACAATACGATCGGGTTTTGCAAAATCGGCAACGGCGCTTCCCTCGCGAAGAAATTCCGGCACCGACGCGATATCGAAATCGGCCTCAGGTGCAGTTTCTTTGATGATTTTTGCAACGGCGCGGCCCGTCCCAACCGG
>JAPKDI010000121.1 GCA_026421105.1 Alphaproteobacteria bacterium
CCAAACCGTACCCCGCCGCCAACTGGCTCCAGCGCGACCCGGCGCTCCCATTGCAGGGCTTCAAATAGTGGGCTTCCCTAAGGTAAACAGCTGATTTCTCAGTTTGGATAACTTCCGAAAGGTGCTGTTTGCGGCTGCGAGGGTCAGCTAAGCTACCCGCGAAGAAACACATAATGTAGGAAGGACGTTTCATGAAACGCCTAATCATTTCCGGGCTAGCTGCGGTCGGCATGACCGCTGCAGTGTCAGCGGCAAACGCAGCAGACTTTTCACCCGCCATCGTCTTCGACATGGGCGGCAAGTTCGACAAATCGTTCAACCAGGCAGCTTTTTCGGGTGCCGAACGGTTCATGAAATCATCCGGTGTTAAATACCGCCAGTTCGAAGTCACCAGCCCCGCACAGCGAGAGCAAGCCATTCGCAATATGGCAAAGCGTGGCGCCACGATCGTCGTGGGCGTTGGTTTCGCGCAAGCAGCAGGCATTGAAAAGGTCGCGAAGGAATACCCCGATAAGCACTTCGCCATTATCGACATGGTTGTTGACCTGCCAAATGTGCGCTCCGTCGTCTTCCGAGAGCACGAAGGTTCGTTTCTCGTCGGTATGGCCGCCGCGATGGCTTCCAAAACCGGCAAAATAGGTTTCGTCGGTGGCATGGACATCCCGCTCATCCGCAACTTCGGCGCGGGTTATGTCGAAGGCGCCAAATACGTCAACCCGAACGTTGTCGTGTACCAAAACATGACCGGGACTACCCCTGCAGCATGGAACAACCCCGGTAAGGGTGCCGAATTGGCGCGCAGCCAGTTTGGTCGCGGTGCTGACGTCGTATACGCCGCAGCCGGAGGCACCGGCGTTGGCGTCTATCAGGCTGCTGCTGATGAAGGAAAGCTCGCTATTGGCGTCGACGATAATCAGAACTACATGCATCCAGGTACGATGCTGACCTCCATGATCAAGCGCGTCGATGTTGCAGTCGAAAATGCTTTCCAAGACGAAATGGACGGCAAGTTCACTGCAGGAATTCTGTCGCTTGGTGTCGCAGAAGATGGAGTTGGTTGGACGTTGGATGAGCACAACCGAAACCTGATCACCCCGGCGATGGAGGCTCGCATCGAGCAGGCCCGTAAAGACATCATCTCCGGCAAGATTAAAGTCAGCGGATACAAAGGGTAGCTAAGACCAAGCAATCCCTAAGGGTTCAGAGCTAGCGACGCATAGTCGAGTGCAACGGAACGTCTCGTGACCACATCGGAAACAGACGTGCCTGCGCCATCGAGTGATGCGTCGCCAGCCCTCGAACTTCGCGGGATCGATAAATGGTTCGGTCCTGTCCACGCGAACAACCAGGTTTCGTTCGCGGTCCCCCGTGGAACCATCCACGGAATAATCGGAGAGAATGGCGCCGGCAAATCGACCCTGATGAGCATCGTTTACGGCTATTATCAAGCCGACGCCGGTGAGATCCTCGTTAACGGTAACCCAGTCAAAATAACCGGCACGCAAAACGCACTAAGCCACGGGATCGGCATGGTCCACCAACATTTCATGCTGGTCGAACCCTTCACGGTTTTAGAGAATGTGGTCCTCGGAGCAGAGAGCGGCCGCCTCCTTGCCCCCAGTCTTGAGCGCGCGCGCGCAGAGCTGGAACGACTCGAACGCGACTATTCACTCCAGGTTAACCCTGACGCAAAGATAGAATCTTTGCAGGTCGGTTTGCGCCAGCGTGTAGAGATCCTCAAGGCCCTTTATCGCGGCGCGAACATTCTCATTCTTGACGAACCTACCGGTGTTCTAACGCCCCAAGAGGTTGATCAACTCTTCGACATCCTTCGTGCGCTGCGAGACCAAGGGAAAACCATCATCCTTATTACTCACAAGCTGCGCGAAATCATGGCCCTCACCAAAAACGTCACCGTGATGCGGCAAGGGTCCGTGGCCGCCAATGTCAAAACGGCGGAAACCTCTCGCGAGCAATTGGCCGAACTCATGGTTGGTCGGTCGGTCCTGTTGCGGGTGGACAAAACTCCCGCAATGCTCGGAGCCAAAGTCCTTGATGTGGACAACCTCTTAGTCAAAGACGACCAAGCAATTCCGAGGGTCAAAGGGGTCAGCTTCGATGTCCGTGCAGGCGAGATACTGGGCATTGCCGGGGTCTCCGGGAATGGCCAATCAGAACTTCTTGAAGCGTTGGCAGGCATTCGACCGATTGAAAGCGGTGCAATTCGCTTTAAGGGGAACGAGATCAACGCAACCTGTATGCGTGACGCCCAAGAAATGCGGCAAATGGGCCTGGGGCATGTGCCCGAGGACCGACAGCGTATGGGGTTGGTGGTTTCATTTTTGGCAAAAGAAAGCTCTATCCTCGGGCATCACCGTGACCCCAAATACACTGGTCGATTCTTGATGCGGCACAAGGCCATAGTTGATGACGTGACCGAGAAGATGAACCGTTTTGATGTCCGTCCCTCCAATCCACTTTTGCGTACGTCTTCATTCAGCGGCGGCAACCAACAAAAAATCGTTCTCGTTCGGGAGATGGATCAAAACCCCGACCTTCTTCTCGTTGGTCAGCCCACACGCGGCGTGGACATTGGCGCCATCGAATTCATCCACAAACGCCTGATCGCAATGCGTGACCAAGGCAAGGCTGTCCTTTTGGTTTCGGTTGAACTTGATGAAATTATGTCCCTTGCTGATCGCATCATCGTCATGTTTGACGGCAACATCGTCGGCGAGCTCACCCAGGACGAGGCGGATGAACGCAAGTTGGGCCTGATGATGGCGGGCGAACAACTCAGCACCGCAGCGTGAGTACAACCGCGCCCACACAAGTCCCACGCTGGGTTACCCATGTCCTCGTGCCGATATCGAACCTCGTGGTCGCCTTTATCATTGCAGGCATCATCATTGCGCTGATTGGTGAAGACCCATGGCAAGCGATGAAGCTACTGGTTTTGGGTGCATTCGGTGCAACCGACCTCATCGGCTTCACGCTTTACTACACCACCAACTTCATATTCACCGGCCTCGCGGTAGCCATCGCGTTTCACTGCGGGCTGTTCAACATCGGGGGTGAAGGACAAGCCTATGTTGGCGGCCTCGGCGTCGGTTTGGTCGCGCTCTTCTTTGGAGGCTTGCCTGGCCCCATCGTGATCCTGCTAGCCATCCTTGCATCGATGCTGTTTGGCGCGGCATGGGCGTTCGTCCCGGGCTACCTGCAGGCCAAGCGAGGCAGTCACGTTGTCATCACAACGATCATGTTCAACTTCCTTGCTGCAGCGATGATCACATACTTATTGGTTGAAGTTTTGATTGAACCTGGCCAGCAAGCCCCGCGAACGGCAGAGTTCGACGGCAATACTTTCCTCCCATACATCCACGACATTATTCGCGGTCTGGGTATTCCCTTCGGCCAATCCTCGTTGAACCTGTCGTTCATCCTCGCGATTATTGCGTCGGCATTGCTCTGGGTCTTCGTGTGGCACACGCGCTGGGGCTACGAAATTCGCACGGTCGGGGCCAATCAGGCTGCCGCAATTTATGCAGGCATCTCCCCGTCTCGAAACATCATCCTGGCGATGCTGATCTCCGGTGGCCTCGCGGGCATGGTCGGCGTCAACGAAATCCTCGGGGTGCATCACCGAATAATTCTAGATTTCACCGCCGGGTTCGGCTTCGTTGGTATCGCTGTCGCCCTCATGGGCCGCAACCATCCTTTGGGAATATTCTTTGCCGCGCTGCTCTTCGGCATGCTCTACCAGGGCGGTTCTGAACTGAGCTTCGACATCCCCACCATCACCCGCGATATGGTGGTCGTGATCCAAGGCCTCGTCATATTATTTTCCGGCGCAATGGAGCACGTCTTCCGCCCCCACATCGTCAATCTCTATTTGCGCATCGTCGGCCGTCGCGTCGCTGTGGAACAGGCGGAATAGGTCATGGAGGAATTCTTCACCATGACCGTGCTAATGGTTGACGCTACCTTGCGCGTCTCGGCGCCGCTGATCCTCGCCGCTCTTGCCGGTCTCTTTGCCGAACGTTCCGGCGTCGTCGACATCGCCCTCGAAGGAAAACTTCTAGGGGCGGCCTTTGCCGCAGCCACAGTCGCTGCGGTCTCGCACTCAGCGTGGCTGGGACTCGCTGCTGGGATTGGCTTCTCCGTCGCTCTATCAATGATCCACGCCTACGCCTGCGTTACCCACAAAGGCGATCAAGTAGTCTCGGGTATGGCGATCAACATCTTGGTCGCCGGTCTGGGCCCCACCCTCGCGTTGGCGTGGTTCCGGCTCGGTGGTCAAACCCCGCGAGTCGAAGGAAGTGGTCGGTTTCATCCTTGGCATTGGCCAGGCGCCGAAGCCCTAGAGAACACGCCAATCGTTGGCGGCCTCTATTCAGAGATCATCAGCGGCCACAACATAATCGTCTATATAGCATTGCTGACAGTGCCGATGACCGCCTGGGTCATCTACAAAACTCGCTTTGGCTTGCGCCTGCGCGCCGTCGGTGAAAGCCCGGAGGCTGTCGATACCGCGGGTATCTCAGTCGACCGCATGCGCTATCAAGCCTTGATTATCACTGGGGTTCTATGCGGCATCGGCGGCACCTATTTGTCCATAGCGCAAAACGCAGGATTCTTGCGTAACATGTCAGCCGGCCAAGGATTCATCGCCCTCGCCGCGCTCATCTTCGGCAAGTGGCGACCGTGGCCCACCATGTTTGCGTGTTTTCTATTCGCCTTCACTGATGCTGTACAAACGCGCCTGCAGGGCGTCGACATTCCTGGCATCGGGGTCATCCCGGTGCATTTCATTCAGGCCCTGCCCTTCGCGCTTACCGTTATTTTGCTCGCAGGTTTCGTCGGCAAGGCCGTCGCCCCACGCGCCAGCGGTATCCCGTACATAAAGGAACGATGACCATGCTCGATGACATGATCGTGCTGGCGCGGGCCACCAAACAAAAAGCCTACGCGCCCTATTCCAACTTCA
>JAPKDI010000122.1 GCA_026421105.1 Alphaproteobacteria bacterium
ATACTCTCGATCCACACGAACTGGATTTTCCCTTCCAAGGCACTTGGCAATTCGATGGCTTGGAAGGTGAAGAACCTTTGATCACCCAGCCCGAGCGTATCAAGCAAGATTATCTTGCCAACTTGAACGAATACCTCAGCGCCTTCCGCGACGGATGCGTGGCCAGTCAAGTCGACTATGCGCTCGTTGACACTTCAAGACCTCTGGACGTCGTCCTGAACGAATTCTTCCACCAGCGCGAATCGTTGTTGAATGGATCGACCGGCAGAGCCGGATCATGAGCTTTCTTAATCCATTTCTTCTTTTAGCGGCTCTCGGGATCGCATTGCCGATTTTGGCTCATTTGCTCAACCGTCAGCAAGTAAAGCGGACCGATTGGGCGGCCATGCAGTTTCTCAACCGTAGCGTTCGGATTCGATCGAGGCAGCTCCGGCTGAAGGATTTCATTCTACTGTGCATCCGCTGTCTTGCGATTCTGCTGTTGGTGGCTGCTCTCGCAAAGCCGTTCATGAAAGACGCGATGGAGGTGCCCTCGGGCATCGGTGAGAGCCGGACGGGCGTCGTCATCGCGCTCGACGCCTCTTACAGCATGGCGCACAGCGATGGCGATGCCACCCGCTTCGAACGGGCGATCGAAAAGATCGGGGTGATCACGGAGAACATCCATCCCGGGGACCCGATCTGTCTGGTTCTGCTTGGCGCCGAGCAACGGGTGCTGGCACGCAACATGGCCTTCGATGCCGGGAAGTTCGACGAACTACTTTCGTCTGAGCGGGTGAGCCCGGAATCGCTCGACCTCGCCAGCGTTCCAAAAAAGTTGAAGGCTCTGGCCGAGTCGATGGAGGCTCCGCAGAAGCAAATTTTCCTCGTGACCGATATGCAGGCAAGCGACTGGGAGGAGCAACCCGCGTGGCTGGGCGCAGCGTTTGAGAACTTGACCGAGAGCGCCTCGACGACCATCGTGCCCGTGCTCGGAGGAAGCGACAACCTGGCGATCACCGGCCTCGAACTCGTCTCAGGCGTGCTCCGTGAGAACACGGTGGCTCGGTATCGCGCGACGGTGCGCAACTGCGGCACAAGCCCTGTCATGAATGTCCAGGTCAAGGGCCTGACCAACGACATCACGGTCGACACCAAGACGATTCCCGCGATTGAGCCGGGAGCTTCCGAGACCGTTTCACTGTTCGTCCATTTTCGTAATGCCGGTCCGGTGCGCATCAGCGCAGAGCTCGAGCAGGACGCGCTACTCGAGGATAACACTCGCCGCACAGTGGCGATTATCCGCGATAAGGTTTCCGTGCTGAGCGTGGAAGGTGAGTCTGGCGGTTCCGGCAGCTTCATCGCGGCAGCGTTGCGGGCCCGCGGTGGCGATTCGGGTCAGGAGAATCTCTCGGTGCAATCGGTGCCATGGATCGATCTGCCGAGCCAAGATCTGGCGAACTTTGATGTCGTGATTCTTCAAAATGTCCCGGACATCACCCCCGAGCAGGCACGCGTTTTCGAAAGCTACGTCCGCGCCGGCAACGGCCTGATCTGGTTCGCGGGCGACCACGTCGATGCCGCCGCCTGGAACAAACGTTCGGCGCTCGACGGGGTGTCTCTACTCCCGGCGGTGATCGAGCAAACGGTCAGCACCAGCGATGCTCTCGGGGTGGGCAGGCCGCTCGACCCGACCTTCCCCGACCACCCGGTATGCCGTCCGCTGCGCTCTCTGCCGGAGGATTTGCTCAGCGAGACGCGCCTGCGCAAAATGTTGCAGGTCAAACCCGCCGCCAGCAGTTCGACGGTCCTTTCCCTGGCCGGCACGGCGGCGCCCGTGCTCCTGGAACACTCGGTCGGCCGCGGACAGGTGTTCATGTTCACCACCTCTGCAGATTCCGCTTGGAACAACATGGCACTCACCCCGGTTTTCCCCATGATCCTCCAACAGATGGTGACCTACCTCACCGCGCGTGAGTTCGAGACGCCGCGCCTGGTGGGCGATTCCCTGTCGCTGTCCTACGTCGACCAACCCGATGCCAGCGAGGCCGTCTTCGACACGCCGTCAGGGGAAACGATCGCCGTCCCCGTCCTCGAGCATAGCAATCAGTATGTGGCGCTGTTAGACCACGCCGGAGAATCTGGCTTCTATCTCGCCCGCGTCAGCCTCCAGGCGCCCGGCATGCCGGTCGCGGTCAACGTCGACACTGCGGAATCGGACGTCCGCAGTCAGTCCGCGACCGAGGTGGCACGCCGGTTCGAGGGGACGGATATCGTCGTGGCTCAATCCGAAGCAGACCTGCTCGACGCCGTGGAGCAATCGCGCACCGGGCGGTCGTTCTGGTTCCTGCTCCTGCTGTCTGTCCTCGGGCTGCTGGTCATCGAGAGCCTGCTTGCGGGCTGCAAACCGAAGCGGTCGGCGGCGAAATCAAACTCAAGCCCGCTTCCCGCGGCGAACACGGAGAACGCTTAGATGCTAGCCTTTATTTTCACCGACGGACAGATCGAACGGCTCTTCTGGGCGCGACCGGTCTCGACTGCTGTCGTGATCTCGGCCTTTGTCGCCGCTTTTGCCCTGACCGTCTTCCTCTATCGCCGGCGACAGGGATTATCGTTTGGGTTTCGCATGGCCCTCGCCTTTTTCAGGCTGCTGGCCTTGTGCTTGATCGTAGCCGTCCTGTTCGAGCCGACCGCGACGGTCAAGCAGACCCACACCGAGAAACGCCGCCTGCCGATTCTGGTCGACGTTTCGCAAAGCATGTCGGTCAAAGACCAACGCAAGCGCTCCGAGGATATCGGCGAGGCAGCGGTGGCGCTCGGGATGCTATCGCTCTCTTCGACGCCGGAGGACGTGAAGCGCGGCGCCGTGTCGCTCGACGGCAAACAGCGTGAGGCGATCGATTCGGCCTCGCGTCTCGATCTCGCAACTAGCCTGCTCTCGAAGTCGGCGGGGGAGATGCTCGAATCGATCGGCAAAGATCTCGATGTCAGTTACCACGCCTTTGGCGAAACGATGCATCGGCTCGGCGACGGCGATATCGAGTCACTGGCGGCACTGCGAGCCGACAGCCCGGAAACTTCCATCGGCGGAGCGCTCGAGGCGCTGGCGAAGACGGAACGCGGTGCGCCCCTCGCCGGCGTGGTGTTGGTTTCGGATGGGCTGGACACCTCGTCGCGTCGCACCGAGTCGGTGGTCCGTGATCTTGGCACCCGTGGCATCCCGGTTTACACTGTCCCAGTTGGCATCGCCGATCCCGATGATGTCTCGATCCGCAACGTCATCATGCAGGACGTCGCCTTCACCGGTGACAAAGTCCCCGTCCGCGTCCAACTGCAGTCCAAGGGATACGAGAAACGCACCGCCGAGCTGACGGTGAGCCTCAACGGGCGAGGCATTGCACGGCAGAGCGTCACCTTCGAGGGTGGACTGCAGTTCGTGGATATCTTTTTCAACGTCGACGTCGCCGAGAGAGGCGCGGCTCGGGTCGAGGTGGCGATCGAAGCGTTTTCCGACGAGTCCACCGCGGTAAACAACCACGTGGAGCGCAGCGTCCGGGTGGTGAACGAGAAGATCAATGTGCTCTGCATCGAAGGCAGCGCCCGCTGGGAGTTCCGTTACCTGCGCGCCATGCTGAAGCGCGACCCGCGCATCAACGCGACCTTCATCGGGACACGCTCCCAACCAGAGCTGGCGCGGAACTCGTCCGAATACATCGCGAGCTTTCCGGAAGACCGTGAAGAGGCCTTCGCCTACGACCTGGTGATCCTCGGCGATGTCGATTCGGCGTTCTTCTCGACCGAAGCATTCCAGCGCTTGGATGAGCTGGTCCGGGAGCGCGGCGGATCATTGCTGATGCTTTGCGGGGCGCGCTTTGCGCCGGCCAGCTATGCCGGGACGCCGCTGGAACGCATGCTACCCGTCGAGTTCGACCCCGATGCTGAATGGGAAGATATCGATGAAAGCGTTTACCCGGTACTCACGCCCGAAGGTCGCAGCAGTCTCGTCATGACGCTGGAAACGGACCGGGACGAGAACGATCTCGTCTGGAGCCGGGTCGCGCCGCTCGACCGCATCCCGCCGCTGCTCGCCCCACGCCCCGGCGCGACTGTCTTGGCCGAGCTCTCCGACACCCAATCCCGCGCCGACCGTTACCCACTGGTGGCGTGGCAGCGCTACGGCACCGGAAAGTGCATGATGATGGCGACCGATCGGCTCTGGCTGCTGCGCTTCAAAACCGGCGACAAGTACCACTGGCGCGTCTGGTCCCAGTGCGTGCAATTCCTCACCCTGTCGCGGCTCATGGGCGAGCATGAACGGATCCGTCTCGAGACGGATCGCGCCACCTATCCGGTCGAAGGCCGTGTCATGCTCTACGCGAGCCTACTCGACGACGACTACGAACCGCTCATCCAGCCAGGATTTGAAATCGAAGTCAGCGCGCTGGACATCGACGGGGCTGCGGGCGATCCACAGCGCGTCACGCTGCGCCCGGACAAGTCGAACCCCGGACTCTATGAGGGTTACTTTTCACCATCGCGTGAGGGCGGCTATCGGGTGGAGGCAAACCCGGCCGATCGTGCG
This sequence comes from Alphaproteobacteria bacterium, assembly GCA_026421105.1. Next base: position 4,562 of record JAPKDI010000122.1, read on the forward strand.
CTTTCCAACTCCATCGAGTTTCAAGTCGCTGACATCAGGCCGGAACTGGTCAACACCGATATGCAGATCGATCACCTGCGCCGGATTGCCGAACTGTCCGGCGGGGAAAGCCTGAGCGCATTGGGGCTCCAGAAACTTCCCGCTTTACTCAACCGCGAACCGCACACCACCACGGTTCTCGCTGATCGCCCCTTGTGGGACAACAGCCTGGTCGCCCTCGTTTTGGTCGGCCTGCTCGGAATTGAATGGATTCTACGGAGGAAATACGACCTACGCTGATGAAGATGATCACACCAGCCAAGCTCGCGTCGCGCCTCCGCAGGGTGCACCGCAGGGAACAGGGACTGAACCTGACGATGGGGTTGCTGTCGCTGTGCAACTGGATTGCAATCCTGTTCCTCGTGGGGTTTGCGATCG
>JAPKDI010000123.1 GCA_026421105.1 Alphaproteobacteria bacterium
ATTGACGAGCGCGCCTTTGCCGCAGGCGCAGATATAAGCGAGTTCGAGGCCGTCCACGCCACGCCGGACTCGTCACAGGCTTACAACCGAATCGTCCAAACGGCTGAGAAGCAACTCGCACGCTTTGCCAAGCCGACGATTGCGATGATCCAAGGCCCCTGCGTCGGTGGTGGCTGCGGCATTGCTGTCGCATGCGATTTGCGCTTTGCCGACGAGACCGCGCGCTTCGGCATCCCCCCCGCTAAACTTGGACTGGTTTACAGCCTCGACGACACTAAGCTCGTGGTCGACAAAATCGGACCGGCAAGAGCGATGGACATGCTTTACACCGGACGCTTGGTGGCTGCCCCTGAAGCGTTGCAAATCGGCCTGATCGATCGGGTGCTACCTCAGGCCGAGATCGAGGACGAAACGCGGGCCTATTGCACCACTATCGCCGACAGCAGCCAATTCACAGTTCGCGCCACCAAAAAGATCGTCCGGATGATTCTCGACGGCACCGCAACGGATACCCAAGAAACCCTCAAGATGTTCGATGAGGCCTTCCGCGGCGAGGATTACGTCGAAGGACGTACCGCCTTCATGGAAAAACGAAAAGCCAAGTTCACCTATTCCTAGGCTGAACTAGTCGATTGCCGCAGGCCGCATATCGTGGCCGGCTGCGACCTCGTAGGCGCGCGCATAGCGCAAGATCGCGGCTTCGCCGAAGGGCAGACCTAGAAACTGGAGCCCCATAGGAAGCCCGTCGGGCGACAATCCCATCGGCACGGAGATCGCAGGCCGATCCGTCAGATTGGCAATCGCCGTTAGGTCGGCTTGATTGTCCGGGACCGGGTCGTCGAAATCGAAGGCTGTATGCAACGCCGTCGGCATAATCAGTGCGTCGAGATTGCCAAACGCCTTCAGGACCCGGACGCGGGCCGCCGCGATATCTCGCTGTGCCTGAACAAGACGCGTTGCCGGAAGGGATGCACCGAACGAAAGCATGGTCCGCAAGCCATCCGAGAGGGTACCTGCGCGGTCTGCCAGGTCTTCCGCGTGGACGACGGAACCTTCGACCTCGGAAATGATCAGGCCGGCACGGCGCAGTCGGCCATAGTCATGACCGTCAAGCCGAACCGGCACAATATTGGCACCAAGGTCAGCAAGCAGCGCGACAGCGCGGCCAAACCCGGCGGTGATCTCGGGCACGACCCCCGCTTCCTCTAGGCCTTCAAGCCTGCCAAGACGGACGCCAGATAGTCTCTTGAGGTCGCCTGGGTCGTAGTTTTGAGGTGCCTGTGGGGCCGCGACAGACTCTGCGCAATCCGGATCGAAGGCTACCAAGACGTTGAGCAAGAGCCCGAGATCCCGCACCGACTTTGCTAGCGGGCCGACGTGGTCGAATGTCCATGAAAGCGGCACGACACCTCGCGGGGACACCAAGCCGCGGGTTGTTTTGATTCCCGCGACACCACAGTAGGCGGCAGGGATGCGCACCGACCCCAACGTATCGGTGCCCAACGCAGCGAGGCAAAAACCGGCCGCCACCGCCGCACCCGAACCCCCACTCGAGCCACCCGGAGTATAGTTCGACTGATGAGGATTGTAGGTTCGACCATAAAGCGGGTTGTCGTTCGTCGCACCTAGCGCGGCCTCATGCATATTGACCTTGCCAACGATCACGGCGCCAGCGACACGAAGTCGGACCGTGACGACCGCATCCTCGTCGGAGACAAGGTGGGAACGCGAGGCCATTCCAGCTGTAGCCGGTGTGCCTGAGAGATCAATATTGTCTTTCAACGCTACTGGTATGCCGTCTAGCGGGCCAAGCGTAGCGCCGGCGGCGCGGCGTTGATCGGACTCGGCGGCAGCGTGCCGCGCCGCATTGGCCGTGAGGGTCGTCATGATCTTTAGGGAAGGATCATGACGCGCTATGCGCTCGAGGCAGGTCTCGATCAAGTCGGTGGCGGAGACTTCGTTCGCCGCGAGTGCCGCAGACCATCCGGCGAGGTCATGCGCAAACAAATCGATGTCGGGCACGACAAGCCTTACTTAAAGCGGTTGTCGATCAGGCGGACAGCTTTCTGGCGCTTCTCGACTTGCGTCAACTCGGCGGTGGCACCGAGCGCGGCAAGTTCCACCTTGATCCCGATGCCGAGGCGGGTCTTGAGTTCTGCCCCGATCTCATCGTGGACGGCTTTGTCAGCGGGATCTTTAACTTCGATAGTGATCGTCATCTCATCTCGACCCTCGGCATCGCGATCGGCCCGGCAGATATATTCACCCGTGGTCGCCGTGTGCTCGTTGGCGATCGCCCCGATTGCGATGGGGTAGAGATTGATGCCGCGCAGTTTGACCATGTTGTCGCTGCGCCCAAGGAACCCGCGAATTCGGCGGAAGCTATAGCCCAGCGACGACGGCTTGGTCTCGAACGCGGTGACGTCTTTGGTGTCGAAACGAATAACCGGATAGATGTCGTCCTTGAACAACACCGTGACGACCATGTTGCCCTCACGCCCCTCGGGCACAGGCGCACCTGTATCGGGGTCTGTAAGGTCGAGAAGGTAGGCGTCCTCGTGAACATACATGCCCTCGCGGTCGGCCGCCTCGAAGGCCACGATCCCGGTATCGCCGACGCCATAGAGGTCGTAGATCTCGGCCCCGCCCCAGGCCTCGGAGATCGATTCGCGGCTTTCGCGACCCATGTGGCCAACGATCATGCGAACTGGAATATCTTTGCCGGGGACCAGGCCTTCCTCGCGAGCAACCTGCGCCAACTTGACGATGTAGTCGGCGAACCCAACGATCACGGTGACGCCAAAACGCGCCATATTGTGGACTTGCTGCGCCGAGCGGGTTTCGTTTCCAGTACCTGCTGACAGGTAAAGCGCGGGACTGTAATGCACGAATGTCTCGCGTACGTAGTGACCGCCGTTGATCATGCCGTGGCCGTACACCGAATGAACCACATCATCCGGACCGATGCCCTGGACGTGATAGGCGCGAGCCAACATGACGTTTTGCAGTTCACGTGACCACGGCCCGAAGAACAAGTTCTGCGGCGTTCCGGTCGTCCCCGACGTGGTATGGAACACGACGGGCGGTCGCTTATCTTTGTCGTAGGTTTCCATGCCATGGAAATCGCCAAAGGGCGGGTACTCTTCGATGCTTTTCATCAAGTCGGCTTTGGAATAGCTGGGAATTTTGGCGCTATCTTCCAGTGTCTTGATGTCGCCCGGCGCCATCCCAGCAGCCGACCACAACCGCTTGTAAAACGGGATCTCCCAACCCCGGTCAATCAACTTGAGCAGTCGCTTTTCTTGCACCGCATGCAACTCGTCGCGGCTCATCGACTTCATTAGGGCGGCAAAGTCGTCACCGATGGGGTACTCGCGGACCATGCGCTCGTAATCGAGCGCCTGGAAATACGTCGGGTTCGTCATTGTGGGATCAGGCCTTAGGCGATTGTGAGATCAATTAGGGAACGGACGTCATCGACACCTTCTAGATTTCTGACGGCCTCGATCATTTGATCGGCGCTCGCTTCGCTGAGCGGCTTCGCCGCTGCGCTCCACGAACGTTTGAATTTTTCGATGTTCTGTTCGTCACTAAGCGGGTTCTCAGGATGACCGAAGATTTGCGGCATATCGACTTCGAGCTTGCGGCCATCCTTTAGGTAGACCTCAAGTTTTTGTGGCGCCACTGCATTGGTGTTGGGGTTGTTATCTTCAACAGGCTCCACCTTCGCGGCGATTTCATGCACCTTGGGATTGCGAAGCCAGTCGCCTTTGAAGTGATGCACGTCGACAGTGCCCTCCAGAAGTGCGGTGGCGGCAACAAACGGAATGCAGAGTTTGGCGTAGTTGGGTTCGGGATCAGGAATATCCGGTCGACCGGTCAGGCGATGCGCCAACGGGGGCACTAATGCCACCATGCGCTCAACATCTTCCGGCTTGAGGCCCTCTCGTTTACGGAGCTGTTGAATGCCATCGACAACCCCGTGGGTGAGGCGACCCGACGGAAATGGTTTGTGCGAAACACGATTGATTTGCCATGTCTTGCCGAGTGATTCGAAGGCTGCAACATGATCGTATTCGCCCTCATACATCGGGAGATACCCGTACATCCCGGTAATCACTTCGTGCGGGCCGATCAATCCGGCCTGCGCAAGATCGCAGGCTGAGATAGCCCCGCGCGCGCAAAAGCCGATCTGCATACCAAGCACCGGCGAGCCCTCACGATGGGGCGCGAGCGTACCGGAGATTTGTCCGTAGATTGTGCCGAAGGCGTTGATCAACGTGGCTTCGTCGAAGCCGCGCAATTTGGCCACCGCCGCCGTCGCGCCGAAAGCGCCTGCTGTGGACGGGCGGAAGAAACGCATCGGCGCGCGGGAAGACACGCCCAAAACGCATGACGCATCGACCCCAAGGACCACCGCCAAGATGAGATCTTTACCGCTATACCCGCCAGCCCGATCAGCTTCGGCGGAGACCGCCCCGAGGATGGTGGCCATCGGATGAATCACAGCGTCCTCGTTGACGCAGTCGTATTCAAGGCAGTGGATTTGGTAGGCGTTGACGATTGCGGCAGACGTCGCGGGCAACCGCGTGCCGTGGACGAAAACGCGGGAATCGTCGCCCGCACCCCATTGCTTTGCGGTTTCAATGAGTTCCCGGACCCACGGGCCATCTGACCCAGCAACCCCCACCCCGATCGAATCCAGAATGAAGGTCTTTGCCGCGTTGACGGCGTCTTGCGGGAGGTCTTCAAACCGTGTGCCCACGACATGTGCCGCCAGCGTTTCAACCGGATTAACGTCCTCGCCTACATCGTGTGCGGTGGACATATCGTTCCTCCCTGTTTTGCTTTCGCCTAGGGTAGCAGTTCGGTCACTTCGTCAATCGTACCGCCGCGGCCCAAAGCCAGTGTTTTTTGCACTATGGCCTCTACCTTGGCTGTGGGCAATCCAGCCACTGTCATCAGTTC
>JAPKDI010000124.1 GCA_026421105.1 Alphaproteobacteria bacterium
GCGTCTCGCTCCAGCCGCGTTTCACCATAGCTGCGGTCAGGTTGGGATACTCGGCTGGACCGTCGAGGCCGATGGGGTTGTCTGGCCGTTTCGTCATGGGCTTCGACAGGTTCCTGCCGATCCCCTTGTCTGACCGGAGATAGTCGAAGAAAGCGACGTCTTGACCCTGGGTGAAATCAGTGCCGATACCGACCTGGTCCTCGCCGACCAGGTCGATCATGTGTGTGAAGCCGTCGAGCACATCCTCCACGGTCGAATTGTCGCCCTTCGGCATGAACGGTGTGTAGGCAACGACGCCGACGAAGCCAGGCTTCGAGTTTCTCCCTACTCCATGCCGCGCCAAGGCCCAATAGGCCAAGGACGAATAGGGTTGTGTGCTAGTCTGAACTAGCCCGTGGCGGTAAAGCGGCCGCGTGCGCCTGCCTGCCGCCGTGGTGCGAAAGCTTGAAACCCCGGTAGCCGTCGGCGGTGATTTCCTCGCATAGCGCCGCATATCTGTCGAAGCCGCCGAAATACGGCATGAAAACGCGCTTCTTTCCAGGGATGTTGGCGCCGACGTACCAGGAGTCGGCTCTTGGCATGAGCGTCGCCTCGGCTACCTCCCGGGTGTGCTGCACCCACTCGGTCTGCGCCTGATCGCTCGCCTCGACCCGGTCGCGGCCTGTCGTCCCAAGATGGTCGATAACGCCCATGATCCAGTCGGTATGCTGCTCGAGCGCGACGATCATGTTGGCCTTGACGGAGGGACTGCCTGGACCGTTGATCATGAACAGGTTGGGCAACCCCGCAACCATGAGGCCAAGATATGTCGCCGGGCCGTCCGCCCAGGCATTCTTTAGCGTGTAGCCGTTGGGGCCCTGGATGTCGATTGCAAGCAATGTCCCCGTCATCGCGTCGAAACCAGTGGCGAAAATGATGGCTTCCAGCTCATAATGCTCGTTTGCCGTCCTGATGCCGTCGGGCGTCAGCCGCTCAATGGGAGCCTGCCTCACGTCGACGAGCGTAACATTGTCGCGATTGAACGTCTCGTAATAGTCCGTATCGATGGGCGGGCGTTTCGATCCAATAGGTAGATCCATCGGCGGACAGAGAAGCGCGGCCACCTTCGGGGCCTTGACGATCTCATGTATCTTGTCGCGGACGAAATCCGCCACTACGCGGTTGGCTTGCTCGTCGACATTGACGCCTTTGTAGCTCGTCAGTAGCGACTGGGGCATGCCGCCCTCTTTCCACCGCTTCTCCAGAAAGGCACGGCGTTGTTCCGGCGTGTCCTCGTGGGGAAATTTCGTGGGTAGGGGGAACCCCGTCATGGCGGCGAAGGTATGCCGGACCTCTTCGCGCCACTGGGCGTGCCGGGCCTGGAATTCGCGCTGTTCGTCGGGCGCCAGCGGCCGATTGCGCGCGGGCGCGGTGTAGTTCGGTGTGCGCTGGAAAACCATCAGATGCTTCGCCTGCGCGGCGACGACCGGGATGGCCTGAATGCCCGTTGACCCCGTACCGACGATACCCACCCGCTTGCCGCTGAAGTCGACCTCCTCGTGCGGCCACATCGCCGTGTGGTACCAATCGCCACGGAAGTCGTCTAGGCCAGGAATCGGCGGCTGATAGGGCTTCGACAGGCTGCCCGTCGCCATGATGCAGTAACGCGCCGTCGCGATATCCCCCCGGTCGGTCCGCAGGGTCCATAGATTGGCCGCGTCGTCGAAATGCGCTGAGGTTACGCGCGTATCGAACTTCACGTCACGCCGCAGATCGAAGCGGTCCGCAACGTGGTTGATATAGCGCAGCAGCTCGGGTTGGGCGGCGAACTTCTCGGACCATTTCCACTCCCGCGCCAGTTCGTCGGAGAAATGATAGCTGTATTGTGTGCTCTCCACGTCGACCCGTGCGCCGGGGTAGCGGTTCCAGTACCATGTCCCGCCGACGCCGCTGCCGGCCTCGAAGGCAAGCGCGGTCAGCCCGCGTTGACGTAAGCAGTAGAGGATATAGAGCCCCGCCAGGCCCGCGCCGGCGACCAGGACGTCGACGTGCTCATGGGTGCTTTTCGTGTTAGGGCCGGTCATGGGGTCTCCCTTTAATCAAGCTGACAATTGTTTGGCCGCAGCTGTTTGGCGGTCCCGACCAAAAGGTCATATACCAGTTCAATAAATCAACAAATAATCTTGACAGTCGCCCGCTTCATCTCGTCATTGACCTTAATATACCGCCGGGTCGTGACGAGGTGTTTGTGTCCAGCCAACTCCATAATGACCTTGGCCGAGACGCCGGAATTAGCAAGCTTGGTAATGAAGCCTCGGCGACTAGGCGCCCGCCGCCATCCGCCGTCACCAGGTCCGCCAGCACCAGTGGCTTGCGACGAGCTGTGACACTGATGCCACGAATGCCCTGGCCGAACAGCAAACCCTTGATCCGATTGATGTGGGCCGTTTGCTCACGAACCAGGCAGGCGCGTTCACGGTACGAGCGCCGAAGACCCTCCTCCTCGACGCTCGGTATTACCACCATGGAACAGACGTGGCGCTCACCACGGCCCCAGGAGATAATCGCATGCAGCAACTTCTCTACGTCAACCCTATCAGTCTTCACGCTGCGGGCGCGACGATCGACTTGCAGGGATGCCGGATCCATAACCCGACACTCGATACCGTGTTGCTCGAGCAGCCGCGCCAACCAGAAACCGTCGTAACCTGCTTCATAGCAAAGTACAAGCTTCGCCTCCTGGCCGAATTTCTTGGCCCAGCGTTGCCGCGCGGCGTCGAGTTTGACAAGCAGTCCATCACTGTCGCCGCCTGGAAGTGGATGAAGGCTTGGATTATTCCGGTCCGGCAATTGGACCGCCAGAAGCCAGCTGTTCTTGCTCAACTCAAGAGCCGCACAAAAGGTATGTTCGTTGGATGTCGAAACTGTAAACTGGGTCATTATCGCGCTCCTTCAGATTGATGTTGAAACATCGAAGGAGCATGAGGCCGCGTCCTTCGGCCCCATAGCATCTTGTACCTTAGCTTCGAGCATTGCCTGGAGATTTGGGGACCGTCGGCAATGACCCCAAAACACTATTACCACGCAATCACCAAAGCAGAGTTGCCGGAATAGGCCGGAACAATGGTGCGAATTGCAGTTTCGCCATCAATGCCCAGCTGGCAATTCGGCTAATTCGATCAGGATATCGCCTGTCGAGGCGGGGTCCAGAAATGCGATGCGGCTGCCACCATGCCCCGGCTTTGGAATTTCATCCAGCAGCTTTACGCCCTTTTCCTTAAGTTCCACCAGGGCGGCATCAATGTCCTCTACTTCGAAGCACAGATGAAACAGGCTTTGCCCCCGCTCCTCTATCCATTCGGCGACCGGGGATGTGGGGCTTACCGCCTGTAACAATTCCAACGATGTTTCACCAATGGGGAACATGGCCAGCTTAGTTTCCGAGATGGTCTCCTCGTAGTCCAATTTCAGGCCGAGGGTGTTTTCCAACATGGCCATGGATTCTTTCATGTTGTGCACCGCGATGGCGATATGTTCCACCCGTTTGATTTTCATTCTGTATATGTCCCTCCTATTAATTGATCGCGATGCGGCATGCCGTCACCAGCTCTGGAGCACCGGTAGAACCTCTTTGGCGAACAGCTTCAGGCCCCGTTCCGAAACATCGAAGGGCGTGCCGCCAAAGCGGAAAGAGATGTTGAGTTCAAAATCTCCCAGCAGCTTGCGCCGATCTTCCAGACCACGCAGGATTTTGTCTGGGGTGCCCCAGCTGGCCGCCTGCATAAAACCGTCGACGGCGCCTTCGACACCACTTTCCCGCATGATTGCTGCCTTTTGTTGATAGGAGTCATAGCCCTTCACGGCAGCGAAATGTTCGCCTAGAAATTCGTAGTGATAGAAGTTGCTCTCAACGAACTTGCCCTGGTATTGCCGAGCTTCCTCCTCCAGCGCGGGCAGGTCCGTACCGCAGACGCAGAATTCAGTCAGCATGACGCATGGCGGTTCAGTGCCATGGTATTTGCGATGCAGGTCGCGGCCATGTTCAATCACTGGCGCCCTCAATTCCCACGGCCGGTCGGCGAACATCACCTGGTGGGCTCCCAGTTTGGCGGCGGAATCAACGGAGTCTTCGCTCGAGGCCACGGCATATATCCGCCCCTCAAAGGAATATTGCGGGCGCGGGCGAATTTCGATCCTCGGCTGTTTATAGAACGGGCCGTCGCCTTCCATGAAACCGGTGTTCAAGGCGTTGACGATCATCGGTGCTGCCTCGTCAAAGCGGCCCCGGGTTTCATCCATGGAGATGCGAAAGGCGTCGAACTCGCGCCGTGCCAGACCCCGCCCCATGCCGAAGCGTAACCGGCCTTTGCTCAACAAATCCAGGACGGCGGCATTCTCGGCCACACGCAACGGATCATGCCAGGGCAGAATGACAGCTGCCGTGCCAACATCAATATCCGGACAGATAGCAGCAAGATAGGTCATCAAGTTGATGTTATCGGGCACGAAGGAATAGTCGTTAAAATGATGCTCCGCCGACCACAGGCAGTCAAAGCCTGCGTCAGCGGCGATCCGTGCCAGTTTAATCTCCTCTTCCCAGACCTGGCCATCGGGACAATCGTCCCAACCATAGCTGGCAAAAATCATCATCATGCCGACATCCATCGGTTCTCTCCCCAATACGTTGACTACATGTTTCTGTAAGCAAGACAGTATGCCCCTACCGCCCCTGTCCAAGTCAACCTGACGGATCTTGATCGCTGCCCTTGATGGAGTCATCTTTCGACAAACGAAACGTGCCTATCTGCGGCCACGATTGTCGTCAGTCTGCGTTGTGTCCCCTCTGCCATGCGACGGAGTTTAGCGGCAGGTGTTCGGCTAATCTATGAGAGATTGTCGAGGTGACGGATGTCGGCTATTGGCAGATTTTGTTGAAAAAGTCGCTGGCTTGGCTCGGCTGTTT
>JAPKDI010000125.1 GCA_026421105.1 Alphaproteobacteria bacterium
GTGCCATCGTCGACAAGTAATCCGGCAAGCTCGTCGTCCGTCAAATTGACGTAGGTGTCGTGTGCGACGGCGCCAATGACGGCATCAAATGTGCCGACGAGCTCCGGTATGAGATCAATGTCGTAGAACTGCTTTGCTTCTGCCTTATCGGCGACCGGATCATGGACGGTCACGGCATGCCCGAGTTCGTGCAGACGTGCAGCGATATCCACGACACGCGTGTTGCGCAGATCAGGCACGTTTTCCTTGAAGGTCAAACCCATGATCAGAATGTGAGCTTTCTCTTTGAAGTTCTTCGCCACCGATTCAGCGATGAACGCGCCCATCCCGTCGTTCGTGCTGCGGCCAGCTAGAATCACTTTTGGATCGTGGCCAACCGACATGGCCTTCGCCGCGAGGTAGTAAGGATCAACACCGATGCAGTGCCCCCCCACAAGCCCAGGGCGAAAGTCGAGGAAGTTCCACTTGGTACGCGCCGCATCAAGGACGTCATGCACTGACAGATCCATCTTGTGAAAGATTGTCGCAATCTCATTGACGAAGGCGATGTTGATGTCTCGCTGGGCATTTTCAATGACCTTTGCCGCTTCGGCGGTACGGATATCACGGGCGCGGAACACGCCGCCAGTTGTCACCGCGCCGTAGATCTCCGCCAGCGTCTCCGTTACCGGCGCCGTTTGACCGGCGATTACTTTGGTAATGCGATCAACGGTGTGTTCGCGGTCGCCAGGATTGATACGTTCCGGTGAATAGCCCAGGAAAAAGTCGGTACCGCACGCAAGCCCCGACGAAGCAGCGAGAATGGGGCCGCAAATATCTTCGGTAACACCGGGATAGACAGTGCTCTCGAAGACAACGATCGCGCCTTTAGCGATATGGCCACCAACGGTGGCCGAAGCCGTTTCGATCGCTCGCAAGTCAGGCTGGTTTGCGGCATCAACCGGCGTGGGAACAGTTACAACGAAGACATCGGCGCCATCCAACGCGACTTGCTCGTTCGAAAACACGGCGGAACTAGACTGAAGATCTGGCCCAGATATTTCTCCGGTTCGGTCATGCCCTGCGACAATCTCCGCGACCCTCGACCCATCGATATCAAAACCAACGACGTCAAATTTGCGCGCTAGCGCCACACACAAGGGCAGGCCGACATAGCCCAACCCAACGACCGCAATTCTCATCTAGCATCCGCTCTATGGCACAAATGGCATCCCGTAGAGGGCAAGCCTGACTGTGTCAACACTACCCCGCCCCCGGCGTCCGCAGTAGCACCTGGCCATTCGAAACCTCGTAGATGCGGTCTGCGATGCTGAGTGGTCCGTCGCCATGCGTGACAATTATGATCGCCATACTGCCCTTGAGGCGACGCAAACTATCCGTGACACGGGCCGCGGTTACTTCGTCCAGCGCGCTCGTCGGCTCGTCCAGCACTAGCAATTTGGGCCGCCGGTAAAGGGCGCGCGCCAGACTGAGGCGCTGGCGCTGGCCACCCGACAGTTGCGCGCCGCGTTCGCCGATATTAGTTTCGAAGCCCGCTGTCAGCGAGCCGATAAAGTCCAATGCGTCTGCAGCTGCTGCTGCCTCATTAAGCCGGACTTCGTCGTGAGCACCACCTTCGAACAGCTCGATGTTCTCGCGTGCGCTGCCGTGAAACACCGGTGCGTCCTGCGGCAAGATGCCGATTTGGCGCTGCCAGACCGTGACGTCGATATCGACGAGACTGACGCCGTCAAGCTCGGCTCTCCCCGTTTCAGGGGTTATCAGGCCAGTCAACAGATCGAGAATCGTGCTCTTGCCGTGACCCGACGGTCCAACTAGCGCAATGCATTCGCCCGGCGCAACGTGCAACGACACACCACGAACCGCCGGCAGATCAGTGTTGGGGTAGTTATAGGTCGCATTCAGCAACGCTAGGTCGCGCGTGAAGGCCGGCGCCGCATGGCCGACTGGCGCGGCGGAGGCGTCGGCAAATTTGTCATGCCACTTTACCCAGTTTGCCACCCAGGCAGCGTGGTTTATGGCTCGGAATAGGCAGCCCTGAATGATGATGATCTTGGGCGCAAGACGATAGAACAAAGCGATAAATACGATGCCAGTCGTGATGGGCCAATCGCCCGCGACAAAGACGAGAAACAGAAATCCGGTGACGAACAAGATTGCTGTCGTCTCGAACACCAGTCGCGACAGTTCGACGTGAACTTCCTGACGGAACCGAGCGCCGCGGTGCAGATCGAGCGCCGCCCCGAACCAGTCACGCAGATAGGAGCGCAAGCCCGAACTGAACAATAGCTTGGCGTTGTCGAGTGATTCTGCAGTTCGAACTGCGAGCACACCTTCGTGTTCACTTGCCGCCGTCGCCATCCGCTTCCCGCGCCGCACCTGTGTTACATAGATAGGAAACACAACGATGGCGAAGGTGATCGCGACGAGCGTTAGCTGCCATGAAATCAGCACCGCGAAAACGAGGTAGACAAGGCCTGAAAGGAGCGCTGAGGATGCTGTTAACAGGTTAAACAGACCGATCCCGGCCTGCACCGGATCGGTGTTTAAGGCCTTCAACACTTCACCGGTTTTCTGCTTCGCGAGGATCGGCCAGTCGAGTCCACTCATTGCATTGAAAAGAGTGCGCCGCATATTAGCATCGGCCCCAGTGATTACCCGATGGATCGACGCATTGGCGGTCCAAACCAGCAAAACCGAGAGCAGACCCACAATCGCGAAGACGACCAGCAAACTGGGTACCGATGGCGGCGCACCGACCCAAGAAAGCGCACTGAATATGAACGCAACGACGGGAATGCCGCTGGCCGCCGACCCATCCGCCCCGCCCATTTCAAGCAATGGCATCAGCAGCACAATCGCAGTGCCTTCAAACAACGCCGCGGCACCCGCGAGCAGCAGAAGGCCCAGAATACGACCCCGTCTCGCGCCCACGACACGGCGATAGATGAAAAGATTGCTAAGAAACATCAGTGGCGGCCGTGACTATTGCTTGCAAGAACGCGCCGCAGCAACGCGAGGTACTGCGGCATGACGGCCGAAATGTCGAGATTCGAGTTACCGTAAGCCGACATGGCGCCCCGCCGCGTCTCAAAATCTTCGTCTGTCGTATCAGCGATCTCGCGCATGCGCGCGGCGATCTCTTTTTCACTAACAGCTAAAAGGTACGGCGCATGGCCCCCGTAGATTTCACTGATGTAGGTAGGGTCGTAAGTCGTGACAGTCACCGTGCCGGTACTAAGTGCATCGCGGTCCATGCCGGAAAGGATTGTGAGGTCTTCACCGAACTTGCCGAACAGAACAGCATTCGGAAGTGATAGATACGTCAGCATTTGACCATAGGACAGATGCGGAACCCAATCGATGTGGGAACCATAGCCCTCTTGCTCTGCCCATTTACGGAAAGCTTCAACGTCATGGCCGTGCGTCCCGATCACAAGCCGGATCTGGCCCTTTTCGATTTCCGGGCGAACCTCTGCAAGGGCCCGGAGAAAGCGGTCTGCCCCCTTGTAGGCAGCATCGACAGGATCGCGGTAGTTCAACCGGCTGAGCCAAAGAAAGACGCGTTGGTAGCCCTGGTAACGCTCGGTCAGTGTCACTAGAAGCCCGCGTTCAATCATTGCTCGGTTGGCCGCGACATCCTCTGCCATCGGAAGCGTCACCCGCGCATCCATCAATCCGAGACGCTCTAGGCACCGAACATTAACCAAGTAATTCTCAATGATCGCGTCCATCGCCCGCAAACTCGCTCGCGCGAACGGCCAGCGCATTAAACGATAGATCGCGGCAGCAACTCCCTGCCAACGCCCTGCAAACGGGAATGGCGCCTCGGCGACCTCGCCACCAATAGAATGAAGAACTTTTGGCAAGTTTACCTTGCGCGAAGCAAGTAGTCCGCGGGTCCCGCTGGCCACCATTAGGTCGAAGTCGCGCTCTAACTGGCGACACAGGTCGCGCGTGATGCGCGGGAAATGGCGCACTGGTGAACGGTGTACATGAAACCAATCGGGATAGTCATCCTTGAGCTCGGGGTCCAGCAACTCAGGCTGGCTTCGCCCGAGATCGAGCTCGAATGCATAGACTTCGGCGTGATGGCCAAGCCCGCGAAGCCACTTGGCATATCGGTAACCGAGATTGTCCTGAGAACCGAAGAAAACGACTCGCAGTAGCGTATTCTTTCCGTCGTGACGTTCAGGCATGTGTCCGGTAGGTGTACTCGCCACCCTCAAAGCACGCCGCCTTGAGCCGCCCGGCAGCGAAAAGGTCAATGGCGCCGATCAGTTGATCTGCGCGCGCGTCAGCGTGATGCAGGCGCCGTACCATGTCGAATCCCTGCTGCACGATAGTCCGCACGGCCGCGCTACCGAAATCGAAGGTTCTCACCGATCGAGTGACATCCTCTGGTGCAACCTCTATGTGGGTCTCGCCCTCGCGAAAACCACGATCCTCGAAGCCCGGATGGGGCGTGCACATTAGCAATGTCCGTTGCGCCGGTATCTCAATAAATTTGCGTACCGGATAGTCGTACGCGGAACCTTCAGTATAGGCCGCTTGGCTACGGGCGATGATAGCGTGATGCAGAGTGCGGCCAAAATCGATGCTCCAGCGATTAGGCAGACGCCATCCAGTGGTTCTGTATTGCGCGGCGGCCAAGCGACGCCCAATCCGCGCAAGAACATACGGCTGGGTCAGCCGTTGGACTTTGCTCTGCCCATCGCGCGCCACCTTGCGGCGCGTATAACTCACGCCGGGTATGGTCATGCTCCAGAGCTTCGACCTCGCCGGAGGCGAAAATTCACTGTTATCCAAACAAAACGCATTCTCTATTTGGACAGGAATCTTAAGCAGGCGTCTGTAGCCCTCTTCTGGTATGCGAAATCGGGACATCCATGGGTCTACGAATCGCTCGTCTATATCCCGTCGCGCTGTG
>JAPKDI010000126.1 GCA_026421105.1 Alphaproteobacteria bacterium
CGCGGCGTTCGACCTGATGGTGGACATGACCTGGTGCCACCAATCGCAAGTGACCGAGTGGCTGCCGTGGGTGGGGCGGCACGACATGGACGTGCCCAAGTCGAAGGACGAATGGCGCGCGACGCTCGAGCATCGTTACGCCAAGCGCAACCGCGAGCTTGGCCTCGGTGGCCAGCCGATGGTGGAGGTTTTCGGGGTTACCGCTTGGGGCGAAATCCCCACGATCGACCAGCTGAAAGCTGACCTGCCCAACCTCATCACGCCGGCCAAAACCGAGGTCCGCCTGGCCAAGCGCCTGGCCCAGTGGCGCGGCGAATGACGTTGGCTAAGCAGGGGGATTGCGGTATTCTGGCTTGAGAATTTCATCACGTATTTTATTCTGCCGGTCGCATGTCAACGCTGGATCGTTTCGAGAGTGTCTTTAACGCTGCTGCCCGGGAGGTGTTCGCGCACCAGTCGGTTGAGATCGGCAGGGTGTTGCTCGTGCACGACTTGGTCGAGGCATTACAGGACGATTTTCTCTATCTGGCCAAGGGCTTTCTTTCTGTGTTGGAGGCAAGGGACAAGCCGGACTGGGAGTTGTTCGGTGGTGATTCACCATTCTCGGTTCGGGAGGTGTTGAATGCGGTGGAGCAGGCCAAGCCGGATCTTGTGGTGACTTATCGTCATCTGCATAGCGCTGTCGGGGAGTGGCCTCACAGCCTTGGCGAGCATGTGGATGTGCTGACACAGGCGACCTCGACGCCGGTGCTGGTTCTGCCGCATCCAGGGAGAAAGGATTTGCCGGGGCACGCGCTCAAGAACACCGGCCGAGTCATGGCGGTGACGGATCACCTGGCCGGGGATCATCGCCTGGTCAGTCACGCGGCGCACTTCACGCAGGACGGCGGGACGCTGTACCTCGCGCACGTCGAGGACGACACTGTGTTTGAGCGGTACATCGCGGCGATCGGAAAAATCCCGGACCTGGACACTGACATCGCGCGCGAGGAGATCCGGGCACGACTGGTGGAGGACCCGACCGAGTATATCGAGTCGTGCTGCGCCGGCCTGGCCAGGGAACCCCAAACCCTCAAGGTGGAGAGCCGGGTAAAGTTCGGTCATCAGCTCGCCGATTACCGGGGCCTGGTTGAGGAGAACGAAATTGATCTGCTGGTCATGTACACGAAGGACGACGAACAGTTGGCGATGCACGGGATCGCGTATCCGCTCGCGGTTGAGCTGCGCGCGACGCCGCTGCTGCTGCTGTAGGAGGACGCGGGATGGAATTCATGATGTTAGCTGCTGCCGGTCACGTCGCCCCCGAAGTGGCACCGTGGATCACCTATCTGTTCACCGGCCTGCTGGTGGCGATGGTGTTATGCCTTGCGCTGGAGGAAAAGATTCACGCCCAAAAATCGGTGATCGTCGGCGTGACGGCGGTCATCGCGCTGTTGCTGGGCGCGTTCACCGGCATCCTGCCGTTTGACTCGAGCGCAGTGCATTTGCCGAACGGCCACGAGATCAGGCTGCCGGTATTCATTCCGGGGATCGAGTGGGGGGTGATCACGATCATTCTCGGCTCGAGTTTGTTCGTTGATGTGACGAGCAAGTCGGGGTTGTTCACCTACATCGCGATTCGGCTGACCAAGGCGTCGAGGGGTGATCCACGGCGGCTGCTTTGGTTTTACGGCGTGATGACAGTGGTGTTCAGCGCCGTGCTGAACAACGTCACGGCGATGATCATCGTCGGGTCACTGAGCGCCGTGTCGCTGGGCAAGCTTGGCCAACGGGACAAGCTACTGAGCTTTCTGCTGGTCGAGGGATTGCTGACGAACATCGGCGGATTGCTCACGCTGATTTCCTCCGTGCCGAATATCATCGTCGGCACCACGGCCGGGATCGGGTTCGTGACCTTCTTCATCAAGGCCGCGCCGTACGTCGTCGTGGCCACGGCGGCGACGATCGTGATGGGCGCAAAAGTCTTCGGCATCGAGCCGTTGAGAACCGACGAGGAACGGGCCGTTGCGCTTGGCCAGGTTTCAAACTTCGACGAGCGTGATGGCATCGAGAGCATGGGCTTCTTTTGGTTTGGCGCGGCGATGCTGGTGCTGTTCATCTGCTTCATAGCCACCGCGTCATTCGACGGCTGGCCGATCGGCAAGCTGGGGATGGGGTTCGTGGCGATGATGTTTGCCGTGATCATGCTCTGCAAATTCAAGTCGAGCGTGGGCAAGTTTTACAGCGGCATCGATTGGGATCTGCTTTTCTTTTTCGTCTATCTGTTTGTCGCCATCTACGCGATGGAGCAGGCCATGGTGCTGGAGTTGATTGGCAAGGGCATTGAACCAATTATCAGCATGGGTCCCCAATTGGGCGGCGGCCTACTGTTGGTTTCATCCGCCTTGGCCAGCAGTGTGACCGACAACATCCCGCTGGCGGCTGTGCTCTCGAACATCCTTAAGTCGATGGATCCCGCCGTTGACCCCGGAATGTGGTGGTCGGTGATTTTCGGCGCGAACCTCGGGGGTAACCTGACCCCGATCGGCTCCGCCTCGACGCTCGTGGCGGTGACCATCATGCACAAGCACGACCTGCGCATCTCGTTCATGGGCTTCGTCAAAAAAGCCCTACCGTTCGCAATCCTCCATATCGTACTGGCCACGCTGTACGTGCTCCTCGTGCTGAAGCACCTGCCAGGCTGAGCCGTTTATTTCCCGGTGTGGCGGGCGACCTGGAAGATACCGAACATTAGCAGGACTGCACCGGCTGGCAGGAGAATGATGCCCAGCCCTGGATCGGCGCCGTGGGTGACCAGGCCGCCGAGAAGGAAGCCGCCCGGGACGAGCAGGGTGGCGGCAGCGAGGCAGCGGGAGGCCAGGACGCGGGCGCGGGCCGGCAGGCTCAGCCGGGCCAGCGAGCCGGCGAAAACGATGTTGAGCACCGACAACAGTGTCCCGTGCGCGTGGCCAAGCCGGAGCATCAGCCGGTGCGTCTCGTTGTCGCCGACATTCACGTACCAGGGAGCCTTGAACGCCAGCATTCCCTCGAGCACGATGCCAAGGCACACGAAGACGAGCAGCGACCACCAACCCAGCCTAAAGTGCCGCCGCTCCTCCGGCGTGGCGTTGCTGTCGGCGGCGGATGGTACCGGATTGGCCGGGGCGTTTCGGGCCTGTTGGGCCGCTTGTTCGCCGCGTTCGCGCCGGGTGGGTTTGTAATTGCTCATTCCTGGAGGGTTATCGGGCGGTTGTCACGCTGCCTAGTCAATCGGTCGGCAACATCTTCGAGCGGTTTGCCCTGTGCGTCGAGCAGTAGTTGGGCATGCGGAGCCTGCCCAAGCAGCTCGGCGGCCGCCTGGCGCTCGAAGATGGCGTCGATCTGGGTGGCGCGCTTAGCCAAGGGGGCGGTGTAGTCAAACGGCGTGCCGGCGAAGGTGGGATCTGCCATCAGCGCCTTGTGGGCGATGTATCGAACGGCGGCGTAGGGGTCGTTCATCGTCCGGATCAGCCACGGCGCCTGCCAGTTGCCGCCGGATGCCTTGCGGGCCGGTTCCCAGCCCATGTTCCAGGCGGCGATGGCACGCTGGCCGGCGTCTCCCTTGAGCAGCATCTTGAGCATCGCTGAGATCGACTTGTCGTCGTTGTCGAGCTTGGGTTGGCGGTGACCGTACCATTTGGTCAAGCGGCGACTGCTCCACTCGAGAGTCTGGTTGAGGTGGCAAAGGTTGCAGGCGTTGGGGCGGCCGGTTTTCAAATGCGTCTCGACGCTGGGGGAATCGATCTGGTGGCTGCGGATGCCGCTGAGCAGGCCGTAGGTGGTGTGCGGCATGTGGCAGTTATAGCAAAGGCTGCCGGTGGAGTCTGCGGCGTGATGGGTGTGTGCAGTCAGGTTGTCACGGAAATCGTCGTGGCACTGCAGGCACGCCTTGTTGGTCTCCATACGGGGTGCGAGTTGGTCGTTGCTGTCGAGGTAGCCGTGCATCGAGTGGCAGGAGAGGCAGGACATTTTGCCGCGCTGAAAACAGGCGGTGTCGAGCAGGCCATTGTACTCGCGGCCGGTGACGCGAACCATTCCATCGGGCCAAAAGCGATCGCCCAGCCACTCGCCGCTGGGGTGCGGATGGCCGTCCGGTTGTTTGCCGTTGGCGATGAAGGTGCTGGCGTGCACGACGGTGGTGTTGGCGTTGAGTTCATTGCCGGGCAAAAAGCGGGAGCCATTCCTGAGCCAGTCGAGTGGATTGGGGGTGTACTGGTACGAGTGGCACTGGCCGCAGGCTTGTGCCGATAAGCGGTGGTCGAGTGTCTCGCTGCCGGGGTTGAGGATGGCGTGAACCGCTTTGTCGCCCAAGTGCGAGATGTAACGGTTGACCGGATTTTTGTAATGGGCGATGTGCGCCTTGGCCGGGCCGTGGCAGGCTTCGCAGGAGATGCCCAGTTCCGCTGTCTCGGTGTTGACGGTACGCGTGCGGGCATCGATGCCGGGCCGGCCGGCGACGGCGTGGCACTTGATGCAGACTTTGTTCCACTTGGCATCGGGCGCGGCCAAGTGCGGGTCGCGCAGGAAGGTGTCCTGTACCGGCACCCATTTTTGATCGGCGATCAGCCAGCCGAAGGGGAAGGGGTGCTGCAGGTTGCCGTTGGCGTCGGCGGTCCAGTACACCTGCAGGTGGTGGGAACCGGTGGTCATGGTCACGCGCTGCGAGTCGGTCTTGATGCCGTCGGCGCCGACGGTGTTCACCCAGAACTCGTCGCGCTTCTGCTCGAGTTGCAGCGCCGCTTGGGCAAGCGGCAGCCGGGTGCCGTGCCACTTGGCCAGGATCGCCCCCGAATTGGCCAGTTGCGTCATCGTGCGGTGATAGCTGTTGTGCCAGCTTTTGTACTCGGAGGGGTGGCAGGCGCGGCAGGTTTGCGAGGAGGTGTAGGCGTTGTTCGGCGCGGTGACCGGC
>JAPKDI010000127.1 GCA_026421105.1 Alphaproteobacteria bacterium
CGACTTTCTGGCAGCGCTATCGTCACGAAAGCGAAAAGCAATCAAGAAAGAGCGTCTCGGCGCCGTCGATAGCGACATCAAAATCGAACACCTGAGCGGTAACGACCTGCGCGTAGAACACTGGGATGCCTTCTTTGGTTTTTACGTGGATACGGGTGCCCGTAAATGGGGCCAACCCTATCTGACGCGACCGTTCTTCAGCTTGATCAGTGACACTATGGGCGATCGCATCCTTCTGGTCATGGCAAAACGCGATGGTCAGTACATTGCCGGAGCGCTAAACTTCATTGGCGGAGATACGTTGTATGGCCGGTATTGGGGCTGCCTCGAAGATCACGCGTTCTTGCATTTCGAAGTCTGCTATTACCAGGCGATCGATTACGCGATTGCACACGGGTTGGCGCGGGTCGAAGCCGGCGCACAAGGACAGCACAAGCTGAGCCGCGGCTATTTACCGATACACACTTATAGCGCGCACTGGATCGCTGACCCCGGATTCCGGCGCGCGGTCGATCACTATTTGTCGAAAGAACGCGCCGCCGTTGACGAAGAGATCGCAGCGCTGGATAGCTATTCGCCGTTTAAGCGGAGCGCCGACTAAACCTACCGGTAACCAAGGCACGGGATGAATACGAAGAAGTACACCTGGGCGGACCTGTTCCGCGAGGGACGCGCCGTCTACACTATTTCCCTTACACTGGCGGTTTCTCTCCATGCGATGGACGCGTTCATCGTCTCTACGGTGATGCCCTCGATCGTGCGCGAAATTGGTGGCGCGCAATTCTACACCTGGGTGGTCATGCTCTACATGACCGCATCGATCGTTGGCGCGGCGAGCGGCGCGCCAGTGCGTTTAATCTTAGGCACACGCCGGGGCTATGTCACCGCGGGTTTGGTGTTCCTGGCTGGCACGGTGTTGGCAAGCCTCGCTACCAACATGGGAATTCTCTTAAGTGCACGCGTCGTACAAGGTCTGGGCGCTGGCCTGATCATTTCGCAGAACACCGCGCTGATTAGTGAACTCTTCCCTGGTAATCTGCGTACCCGCATGATTGCGATGAACGGTATGGTTTGGGCTACGGCCGCGGTATTTGGGCCAACGGTGGGCGGCTTGTTCGACCAACTTGGCATGTGGCGGGGGGCATTCTGGTTCGCCATTCCAATTATTATCGGCTTTACCGTGGTAGCCGCCCGCGTCATTCCAGACGGTGGGCGTGAGGCGAACCGCCGCCGATTTCCTGTCGGGCGTGTCGCCATTTTGGGCGCGGGTGTCTTGGTGGTGGCTGTATCCGGGATCGTTGATGAACTTCCGCTGCGCGTCCTGGCATTGATCGCTGGTCTCGCAATTATTTGGTCGAGCTTTCGTTCAGACCGCAACGCGAACAACAAAATATTTCCATCGAAACCCTTCTCGTTTGTGGGGGCGATTGGGCCTGCCTATTGGGTGTTGGTTTTGATTGTCGTGGCACCCGTCTGTGTGGGCACGTTCATGCCGCTGACCTACCGCGTGGTTTATGGCCTGTCGCCGCTCGCATCGGGTTACCTCGGCGCGTCGCTCGCGCTGGCTTGGTCTCTGTCGGGGGTTCTCACGGCGGGCGCGAATATCGTCTGGCAGCGTGTCTTCATCGTGTTGGGGCCAACACTGGCCGGCCTCGGTATCCTCGGGATCGGCGTCAGCGTGGGCACACTGGGTTGGCAGGCCGTGACGGCGTTTCAGCTCCTGGCCGGCCTGGGAGTTGGGATGTCGATGTCACATCTCATGAACTGGACTATGACAATGGCCGCGCCCGGTGAGGAGTCGATCACTGCCGGATCGATCCATACCATACGGTCTTTGGGGATCGCGGTTGCTGCGGCGAGCGCCGGCATGGTCGCAAACCTTGCTGGCCTGGGTAGCGGGATCAGCACCGAGACTGTGATTCGCGCCGTTAGTTGGGTGGAAAGCGTCGGGTCAGTGGCACCGCTTATCGGAGCCTTGATAGCAGCCTTCTTAGTGGTACATCGCAAAAGGCTGCTCGACGACCCCCAGCGCACTGAGCTTCGGGCCTAGCACTACTCTAGTGAACGAACTCCGGCACTTTGCCGTCGTCGCCCGCCGGATCATCGCCGCCTTCGTCGTTGTTATGGTCTTTGGACCGCTTAGTCCGCCGTTTGGTTTCGGTACCCGGCGGCAGCGCCTTAGGGCGCCCCCCCGATTTGTCCTTTGGGCCGAGGAATTCGAACGATAGTTCGCCCTCAGCAAGAACGACCTTCACAGTACCGCCCTTCTCAAGCTTGCCGAACAGAAGTTCCTCGGCGAGCGGCTTTTTCAAGTGTTCTTGGATGTAGCGGGCCAAAGGTCGCGCACCCATAAGCCGATCGTAGCCTTTACCGGCGAGCCACTTACGCGCTTCATCGCTAAGCACGATGTCGACATTGCGGTCGGCCAATTGCGCTTCAAGCTGGACAACAAATTTGTCGACCACCCGCTCGACGATTTCGAGATCCAACCCAGAGAAGCGGATAACTGAATCAAGCCGGTTGCGGAATTCTGGCGTGAACAACCGCTTGATCGCTTCGCCGTCTTCGTCCTCGCGGAGGCCACGGCCGAAGCCAATCGCCTGCTTGCTCATTTCGGCGGCGCCCGCATTGGTCGTCATGATCAACACGACATTGCGGAAATCGACCGCCTTGCCGTTGTGATCGGTAAGTTTCCCGTGATCCATCACTTGCAGCAAGATGCTAAACAAGTCTGGGTGCGCTTTTTCGATTTCATCGAGGAGCAAGACCGCGTGCGGGTGTTGATCGATCGAGTCCGTCAGCAATCCACCCTGATCAAACCCAACATATCCCGGCGGCGCGCCGATCAAACGCGAGATCGTATGGCGCTCCATGTATTCGGACATGTCAAAGCGGATCAACTCAACGCCCATAATGGCTGCCAACTGGCGCGCAGCTTCGGTCTTGCCGACACCGGTTGGTCCAGAGAACAAGAAAGATCCGATCGGCTTTTCGGGTTCTCTGAGACCCGCCCGCGAGAGCTTCATCGCCGAAGCAAGCGCCGCGATAGCCGTGTCCTGTCCGTATACTACTGCTTTGAGTTCGGTCTCGAGGTTTTTCAGACTCTCGCGGTCATCCTTGGACACAGACTTCGGCGGAATGCGCGCAATCTTTGCGACGATCGCCTCGACATCCTTTGCACTAACCGTTTTCCGCCGGCGATGCGCGGGCAACAGCATTTGTGCAGCCCCAACTTCATCAATGACGTCGATCGCTTTATCTGGAAGCTTGCGATCGTTGATGTAGCGATCTGAAAGTTCCACAGCGGTCTTGAGCGCGTCCGCGGTGTAATGGATGCCGTGGAATTCCTCGTAATACGGCTTCAAGCCCTTGAGGATCTTGATGGCGTCTTCAACCGACGGCTCGTTCACATCGATCTTTTGAAACCGGCGCAACAGTGCGCGATCCTTCTCAAAATAGTTGCGAAACTCTTTGTATGTCGTCGAACCCATGCACCGGATCGCGCCACTTGCGAGTGCCGGCTTCAGCAGGTTCGAGGCATCCATGGCGCCCCCTGACGTCGCGCCGGCGCCGATAACGGTGTGTATTTCATCGATGAACAGGATAGCGCCTTCGTAGTTTTCAAGCTCGGTCAGAACTGCTTTGACGCGTTCCTCGAAGTCGCCCCGGTAACGGGTGCCAGCCAGCAATGTCCCCATATCAAGCGAGAAGATCGTGGCGTCGTGAAGAACCTCGGGAACTTCCTTGTGGATGATGCGGCGTGCGAGGCCTTCCGCAATTGCAGTTTTGCCAACGCCGGGATCACCAACGAACAAGGGATTATTCTTTGATCGGCGGCAAAGGATTTGGATTGTCCGTTCGATCTCGAGATCGCGTCCGATCAGCGGGTCAATCTTGCCGGATTGCGCCTTCTCGTTGAGATTGACGCTATAGGTTTCCAGCGCTTCTCTACCTTTGCGCACAGTCGAATCGGGGTCGACGTCATCGTCAGCGCCTTCGACGGTGCGGTCTTCCGATCGGCCTGGCGCCTTTGCGATACCATGAGAAATGTAGCTGACGACATCGAGCCGCGTCATGTCCTGCTGTTGTAGGAAATAGGCGGCGTGCGATTCGCGTTCGGAGAAGATGGCGACGAGAACGCTTGCGCCCGTCACATCCTCACGCCCCGACGACTGAACGTGAATCAAAGCCCGCTGAATAACGCGCTGAAAACCAGCTGTGGGTTTGGCGTCGTCATCGCTGTCGTGAACCAGGTTTTTGAGTTCTTCGTCGAGGTAGTGAACCAGGGTCTCGGTGAGCTCCTCGACCCGGACAGAGCACGCCTTCAGCACAGCAGCAGCATCGGGATCTTCCATCAATGCCAACAGCAAATGTTCGAGCGTCGCGTATTCGTGCCGACGATCATTCGCCAGCGACAACGCGCGATGAAGGGACTGTTCTAAATTCGACGAAAATCCGGGCACTAATCTTTTTCCATTGTGCACTGAAGAGGGTGCTGATTCTGACGGGCGAAGTCTACAACTTGATTAACCTTGGTCTCCGCGACCTCGTAGGTAAAGACGCCACATATCCCGACACCTCTGCGGTGAATGTGAAGCATGATTTGTGTCGCCTGCTCGCTGTTCTTGTGGAAGAAGCGCTCCAGGAGGGAGATAACGAATTCCATAGGTGTGTAGTCATCGTTCAACATCAAGACCTTGTACATCGGTGGCTTCTTAGTCTTGGCGATGGCCTTCGTGACAACACCGGTGCCGACGTCGCCCCCATCACGATCTGAATCTCGTTCGCTCATAACCACCCAATTACGCAATGCGCCATTCTTTGATCTCCTAATATGACATCGCAGCCCGCGAAAAAAAGGAGAGTCACGATGTTATCAGGACAAAAAAAGCCCG
>JAPKDI010000128.1 GCA_026421105.1 Alphaproteobacteria bacterium
GAAAACGCCACCGTTCTCAAGGTCGGCCAAGACATCAAACGCGCTGCCCTCACGCTGGGCCGCTACGGCATCGCGCTGAACCCGGTCGATGACACCATGGTGCTGTCCTACGCGCTCGAAGGCGGGTTACACGCGCACGACCTTAACCGCATCGCACCCGAATACTTGGACCGCACCGTCACCGAGATAAAAACCCTGCTCGGCACCGGCAAATCCGCCGTTACCTTTGCCGAGGTCGCACTCGATCAAGCCACCGCGTTCGCGGGCGAAGAGGCCGACACCGCGTTGCGCCTGCACACCAAGCTCAAACCGCGCCTCGTCGAGACGCGCGTCGTGGGTGTTTACGAAACGCTAGACCGGCCGCTCATCCCCGTGCTCGCGGATATGGAGCGCACCGGCATTATCGCCGATCCCAAAACCTTGCGCGCTATGTCGAAAGACTTCGAAGGCCGCCTCGGCGGGTTGGAAACCGAAATTCACAAACTCGCGGGCCGTGACTTCAACGTGGGATCGCCCAAACAACTGGGCGAGATCTTGTTTGAAGACATGGGCCTCGAGGGTGGCAAAAAGGGTAAGGGCGGTGCCTGGGGCACCGGTGCCGACGTACTGGAATACCTTGGCGGGCAGGGGATTGAGCTGGCCGACAAAGTGTTAGATTGGCGGCAGCTAGCCAAACTTAAAAACACATATACGGACAAACTCCCGGGCGAGATCAATCCCGAAACCGGCCGCATCCACACCACCTACGACATGGCCGTGGCCAACACCGGGCGGTTGTCATCTAACGATCCCAACCTGCAAAACATCCCGATCCGCACTGAAGAGGGCCGCAAGATCCGCCAGGCCTTTGTGCCCGCCAAAGGCCACGTGCTGCTCTCGGCCGATTACTCCCAGATCGAATTGCGCCTGCTCGCCCACATGGCCGACATCCCGCAACTCGACAAGGCCTTCAAAGAAGGCATCGACATCCACGCCATGACCGCGTCGGAGGTCTTCGGGGTCCCGGTCGAAGGCATGGACCCCATGGTCCGCCGCCGCGCCAAGGCGATTAACTTCGGCATCATCTACGGCATCTCCGCCTTCGGCCTCGCCCGGCAGCTCAAAATTCCGCAAGGCGATGCACGCGATTACATCACGGCCTATTTCGAGCGCTTCCCCGGCATCCGCGGCTACATGGACGAGCAAAAAGCGCTGTGCCGAGAAAACGGCTACGTCAAAACCCTCTTCGGCCGCCGCATCCATATCCCGGCCATCGCCGACAAAAACGGCGCCCATCGCGCCTTCGCGGAACGCCAAGCCATCAACGCGCCCTTACAAGGCGCCGCGGCCGACATCATCAAACGCGCGATGATCTTATTGCCGGGCGCCTTACAGAGCGCCAAGCTCGGCGCCAAAATGCTCCTCCAAGTCCACGATGAGTTGGTCTTCGAAGTTCCCCAGGCGCAAACCGACGACACGACAGTGTTGGTCAAAAAGATCATGGAAAACGCCGCCCAAGCCGTGAACCTCACGGTGCCCTTGGTGGTAGAGGCGGGCACCGGGCAGAACTGGGACGAGGCGCATTAGCTACTCTCGGTCGCTCCTCACCCACTGTTATCCTGAGCCGGTCCTCCTCGCCAGATGAGGGACCCAATCCGCGGCCGTATGCGCAGAGCGAGCTGACGGGAACGAGGCCATCCAACGATGGGGCGCCCGTTCCCGCAGGTACGTCATACAACGAGTGAGGTTTGTGAGATGAACGGTTCGCAGCGTCCTTCGGGACGCCTTACAACGCGATGCGCCTCGGGATGAGCCGAACGGCAGGGGGTCAGCGCAAGGCCAGCCGGTCGCCCAACAGCCGACCGAACGTCACCGTGGGCCCGACGCCCATGCCCGACACATAGGCGTTGCCCATGACGCGGGTGTTGCCGATGAACTCGCCCGCGGCAAACAGGTTGGGCACGGTGCGGCCGTCAGTATCAAGCGCGTGCAAGTCGCCATCGACCGCGACCCCAGCCGGGCTCGGCATCGCGAAGGCCACGGATTGGATCGCGTAGTATGGCGGGGTGTCGATCGCGCGCGGAAGGCTTTCGCGACCGAACGCGGTGTCATGGCGCATCGCTACCACTTGGTTGTAGTGGTCAATTGTGTTGGCCAAGCGGTCGGGTACCACGCCCATCTTTTGCGCGAGGTCGGCAATCGTGTCGCCTTGCATATAGCTATAGTTGGCATCGATGAGTTGTTTCAGCGCGGCGTCGTTGGTCGCGGTAATCAGCGGCGCGTTCTGCCGAATTCCTTCGTCGAACACGATAAAGAACGTGAGGTTGTCTTGCGCATTCACAGCATGTTCGCGGTGCGTCGCACTGGGGTGATCCTCGCGGGTAAAGCGCTCGCCCGACATGTTCACCCAGATCTCCCACGGTGGGCGATCTTGCGGCACAGTGTTGAGCGCGAACGTCACCGACAACGGATCGTCCGGATCCATCAACACGCCCCCCAGCATTCCCATGTAATGATCGCCGCCATCGATCTGCAGCCCGGCGGCTTGCGCCACCCGCATCGCCTTGCCGCTCGAGATTGGAATACGCGCGGCAAACAACGGCTTTCGTGGCGTCAGCTCTCGAAACAATGCAGGATCATTGGTATAGCCGCCGCAGGTCAGCACATAGGCATCGGCCTGCAGGGTTTTCCCTGCGCCGCCGGCGTCTTGCACCCGGATCGCCGTCACCGCGCCCTCGGCATCACGGTCGATCGCCGTCATCGCCGTGTTGAGGTGCAGGTCAATTCGCCCGGCTTTGATATGTGCTGCCAGTAACGGACGCAGCGCGGCCAAGATCGATTTGCCCTTCTTAACCGGCCACTGATATCGGCGCGTCCGGTATACATCGTGGTTGTAGGAGATAACCGGATGGTCGGGCGGAAACGGCACGCCAATGTCTAGAAGCCAATCCACCGTCGCCGCGGCATGGTTCACCGCCAACCGCACGACGTTGGGATCAGCGGTCTCATGGCAGATGCGCATGACCTCGGCAAAATGATCATCGGCCGAATCAACAATGCCCTTCTCGGCCTGCAGCCGGGTACCGGCGGCCGAGATTTGCCCCGACGAGCGCGGCAGCTTGCCGCCCACGTCGTCGGCCGATTCAATCAGCGTCACCTGCGCGCCCGCGTCGGCGGCCCGGATCGCACACGGCAATCCCGCCATCCCGGCGCCGATCACCACGAGATGCGTCATGCCACGCACATTCAGATGCCGACGATGGTGTTGCCGCCGTTGGGGCTGATCGTCTGGCCGGAAATGAAGTCACTTTCAGGCCCGGCCAAAAACGCCACCACACCGGCGATGTCCTCCGGCAACGCCAGGCGGCCGAACGGTGCCGTAGCACCTTGATCCTTGAGAAACGCATCACCCACGCTGGCGCGCGTCAGTTCGCTTTCCATCAAACTTGGCGCCACGGCGTTCACGCGAACCCCGAACGGTGCCAACTCGCGCGCCCAAGATTTCGTCAGCCCCAAAAGCGCCGACTTGGCCGCGGTGTAGTGCGATGCTAACGGGCTGCCGTACAAACAAAACTCGGAGGCAATGTTGATGATCTTCCCGTAGCCCTTGGTCTTCATCTCGGGCACCACGGCCTGGGTGATGAAGAACGAGCCCTTCACATGCACGTTCATCATTCGATCAAAAAAGTCCTGGTCGATGTCCGCGAGCGGCGTCGATAGCCCGCTAATCCCAGCATGGTTCACTAGAATGTCGATACCGCTCGTCGACGAGATCACCTCGTTGAGGCTGACGAGGAACGGATCAAGTTGCGTGATGTCGCCCGTCATGGGTTCGGCCGAACCACCTTGCGCATGAATGTCGGCCACCACCGCCGCCGCATGTTCCCCGCGCATGTCCTGCACGATGACGTGCGCGCCTTTCGCCGCCAGTGCTTGACAATGCGCGCTGCCCATCGCGGGCCCACCGCCACCGGTCACCAGTGCCGTCTTGCCGTCCAGGGGTTTGCTCATCGTTATGCTCGTGACTAAGGGCTGGAAACAAAAGTGGCCGGGCGAATTCGGGCACTTTCTGGGTCGAAGGTTAAGCGTTTACTCCGCTGCTGCCCCCGCTCCCTCCCATTTCAAAATTTTCTCGCCCAGCAACCGCCCAAATGTCAGCGCTGGCATCAATGACATCCCGTTCACGAACGCTCGGCCCGACAACCGGCCAAAGCCCAACACTTCGCCGGCCGCATACAAATTCGGGATAGGCGCACCATCTTCTTTCACAACCTGGAGGTCAGGCGTCACGTTCAACCCGGCTGGGCTCACAACCGTGATCCCGCCTGCATGGATCGCATAAAATGGCCCCTGCTCTATCTTGCGGAACATGCGAATACGCCCGAACTCTTTGTCCTCGCCTCTATCGATCGCCTCGTTGTAGGCGGTCACCGTGGCCTCAAGGTTGGCCGCATTAACGCCCATCTTCTGCGCCAAGCCGCCCAACGTATCGGCCTTGGTGTAGTGCGGATGGTTGCCGAACTTGTCGCTCAGTTTAGGATCAATCGGGTTCAATGCCGGCGCGTTCTGACGAATACCTTCGTCGAACACCACAAACATGCACTGGTCCTTCTGCGCCAACAGCGCGTGCTCGCGCTCATCAACGCTCGGGTGATCTTCACGCACGAACCGTTTACCGTTCAAGTTAACGTAAATCTCCCAAGGCTCCCGTACCTGCGGCGAGAACTGCATCCCCAATGCCGTCGAGTACGGATCATCGGGATCATCCAACACACCAGCAAAGGTGCACAAGAACGTATCGGCCCCATCCACCTTGGCGCCAACGTCACGTGCCGCAACCAGCCCGTCCCCGCGCGAATAATCATTGGTCCAGGCGCGCAACGGAATGTCCGG
>JAPKDI010000129.1 GCA_026421105.1 Alphaproteobacteria bacterium
TTTAGGCGGCGCCAACATATCTTCGAGAAGCTTTGTCGTTCGTAGGCCATCCAAATCTTCTAGCCGATACTCCCAACCTTTGACCTTCTGCCCGATCTCCAGCGCCCGCTGTGTCGCCTCGGCGCGCTCGTCTTCAGGTGCGTCTTCGGCCACTTCTGCGCTCACGCGGGCCCAGCGCGGCGGTTCGTCGAACCGGCTGGCGCCGTCTGGCTTCGGCAACGTCAGGACCTCGAACTTGATGATCAAGCCGTTAAAGAACTCATAGGTTGTTGAATGCTTTGGGATGGTGCTGTCAGCAAAGTCTTTGTGCGGCGCCTGTTCGACATCGGCAAACTCAAAACGTTCAACAACCAGGGCCAACCGATCAGCCTCATTATCAGTCTTGTACTCCCGATCTACCGACAGAGCGCTAATTCCAATCTTCTCTCCAGCGGCAGGACGCTCACCAATTACGGTGCTGCCGTCAGGGTGTCGGATGGTGTACCGCTTGACCTGTTTAGCATCCAGTTCGAAGACGTTGCGATCGAGCCAATCAGGCGGTGTGCGGCCAAAATTAACTTCGCCTTCGGCGAGCCAGGCTCGTGCATCCCCGCCGCGGCGCATGTAAGTGCCGCCTCGGCCATCGACGTAGAGGAAGAACTTGCGCCGTCCAATGACACCGGCTCCCAGCACGTCGCCGTCGCCAGCGAGAATTCGGATGCCGCGAGACTCGGCTTCTTCGGCCGTCGGATCTTCAACCTGCAAATGTCCGTAGCGATCGGGGAGCGTCGTCTTTCCTTCGACCAACCTTAGATTCGCGATTTCCAGAATGAAGTTCCGTACCGTCTCCCGTTTGACAACATACCCGTTCTTTTCCTCGATGCCCCATTTGTCACCCTCACCTGTGACGGTGAAGTGATGACCCACAGTCGTGATCTCAATTGCACCGACATCATTGATCCGTTCGACGAGCTTCGGGAACGCCGGTTCGCGATCGCCCACTACAGTGACTGGCGCCGATTCCCAAACCAGCGCGAAAATAGCCGCGACAATGGCGACGCCGGTGATGCCGGCCAAAACGACGAAGGCACGCATATTCATGATTCACGCCCGCCGGTGACGGCCAACTCGCCGCGAGTGTTGCGAATTCGGCGCCCAAAGCGGGCCCGGCGCGCGAAGAATAGGACCAGCGCAACGAGCGCAATCAGGAGTGGGATCGCACCGATATTAACAACCTTTAAGGTCGCATCGAGTTGATCTATGTCCTCTTGCAAGGCGTGCTGCACTTCCCGCAACTCGGCGCGTTTGCGCACGATATCTCGGCGAAGGTCACTGATCGTCTTTTGCTGCTCAACAGACAGGATGAACTGACCTTCATCTGTTTGCTGAAGGTCGGCAATCCGTTGCTGGGTTTCCCCAATGTTTTGCAAAAGCTCGCGTTCTTTCGAGCGAAATTGCAGCTCGGCATCGCGCCTGATGTCGTCAACTAAGGTAAAGGCACGTGCCGACAGGCCGCGCCCCCGCAACCCAATCAAACTTGCCGAGCCGGCGAGGTTGTCGAGCATATTGACGAATAGGTCGCCGTTCTGGGCCACCGGTACGGCCTGGCTGCCACCGCCACCTTGCATCCAAATCTGATCCGCTAGGAGGTCAGCATCGGCGATGACGATCGCGTTGATCGGGCCGTCAGAACTTGCGCGGTGTTCGGCAACCAACTCAGGGTCTGGGCCAGTGTCTGTGCGGCTATCTTCGCGCGGCGGCGGCCCATCCGGATAGGCCGATGCAGCAAGCCCGGTAAATCGACCCGCGATCGTAAATACCTCATTCGATGCTACGAAGTCGGTAAGGATTTTAATCGGATTGGGGTTGGGACGGACCGCATTGATATCGAGTACTTGAGATTGTTCGCTTGAGAAAAGCAGTGACGTCATCGTCAACGAAGAACCCTCTTTAACGCTAACCTGACCTGCGGCAATAAGATTGATGCGCTCCAAGTCGCGGGTTACCACGTCCTCACGGTTAATGCTCACAGGGCCCAAAGAGAGCCAGGGCAAATACTCTGTTACGACGCGCCGACCGCCTGATAAGGCGGCGACCCGTTGGGCCGCAATACGATCACCAACGATACCGTCAGGGCTTGCCTCGATCCCCCATGCGTCAAGCAAGGGCCCCAGCGCGTGGCCTGGGGACGGAGTATAGGGCTGGCCCTGCTGTGGCTGCGGCGGCGGGTTCACCTCAACGTGCGGATCCGCAAAGATCATGGCCTTACCGCCGCGCATCACGAACTGATCGATCGCGTAAAGCGTGGTCGGGCTCAGCGATGTCGGTTGAACCAACAGGATAAGATCGGTTTCGTCGCTGATCCGTTTGACATTACCGCCGATAATCCGGATGTCAAAAAACTGCTGCGCTTGTTCGTACGCCACCCACGGTGCAAACCGGCGCGCCTGATCCGCGGCAATCGGCAACGAAGAGATCATCGCCACAATCGTCTTGCCTGGCTTGGATAAATTGAAGACAAGTTTCGAGAGGTCATACTCCAAGAACGCTTCACGGCTTGGGGTAAAGAACGGAATGATGTCTTCGTCATCAGTGGAGTTCGTGCCGGCGAGGCCGAAATACATCACTTCGCCTGCCGCGTTGACGGGGACGCCTTGAATGCCGAACCCAACCGCCTGATCTTCTTCCACTGAGAATTGTTCAGGCGAAAATTTCTCAAGCTTTATCTTGTCGCCCGCCAACCCAGCGTAACGCTCCAAAAGCTCCTCAACGCGCGTCGCGTAGGCCGCGAGAGCCGGAATCTGTTGCACCAACTCAGAGCGATAGAATTTCAAGGTGACCGGCTCGTCGAGCTCCGCGAGAATTTCGCGTGTACCGTCAGAAACAGTGAACAGCGCGTCCTGCGTTAGATCAAGTTGGGCGCTACGAAACACCGTGTTGGAAACAATATTGACCGACAGAAATAGAAGGATCGCCAACACAATCGAGATCACCGTCAAAGTGCTGCGATCCAAACGAAACGAGGGCTTTGTATCATTTGGCATGGTCAAGCCGATTTTTTGAGATCAACGATAGCGGTATTAGCAAATAGAAAAATACCGATCATCGAAACAAAGAAGACAATCTCGCGAAGATCAATCACGCCCTTCGAAATGAGCTGAAAGTTGGTGAGGAAACTGAGCGAGGCCACAACATCCACAATCCAGTCGGGCGCCCAGGACCGGAACGCGCCCAGCACAATGTCGAGACCGGCCATCAGAAATAGAAAGCTCACGGCCGAACCAACGATGAACGCAATGATCTGATTCTTGGTCAACGCAGACAGGCAGGCGACCAGCGCCAAGAACGCCCCCGACATCAGCCAAGATCCAACATAGCTCGCAACGATGACGCCGTTGTCGGGATCACCCAAGACGTTGACGGTAATCCAAATGGGAAACGTGAGGACGAGAGCCAACAGCGTGAACAGCCACGCCGCGAGGAACTTTCCGAAGACGACCTGAAATGTCGAGACCGGCAATGTTAGAAGCAGTTCTATCGTGCCTGTCTTTCGCTCTTCCGCCCACAGCCGCATCCCGATCGCAGGGATCAAGAACAGATAGAGCCAAGGGTGGAAGGTAAAGAACGGTTTCAGGTCAGCTTGGGAGCGCGAAAAGAA
Source organism: Alphaproteobacteria bacterium (assembly GCA_026421105.1). The sequence goes on from JAPKDI010000129.1 coordinate 3,638, forward strand.
CGAGCCCAAATAGAACGTGAACGCACCGATCGCCGCCAGAAAGATCACAAGAAAAACGTATGCGACCGGCGTCGAGAAATAGGCGCCCAGCTCGCGTTTGGTAACAATGAGGGTGTTGCGCATTCTAATGCCCCCCCCGCCCTTGCGTGATCTCCCGGAATACATCGTCCAGGCTGCCGGGGATCGCCAGAATCTGTTCTGCGCCCACGTCTTCGCCGCGAACGAATTCAGAGACCCGCGCCAGGATGTCCTCGCCACCATCCGGTGACACGGTCAGGTGCGCAACGCCGGCAACCTTGCCGACAATCTCGACAAAGCCCACGCCCGCCATGGCGCGCAGCTTGCCGCGGATCTGTTCAGCCTGCGCGGCGGCCACACGAACCGACAAGCTACTAGGGGCGGACGATCGCGCGCGTAGCTCTTCGGGCGTACCATCTGCCAGCAATTTTCCGTGGGCAATGATCAACGCACGGGTACACACTGCGTCGACCTCTTCAAGAATATGGGTCGAAATAACAATAGCTTTGTCGGGCGCCATTTTTTGGAGAAGTGTGCGCACCTCATGCTTTTGATTTGGGTCGAGCCCATCGGTCGGCTCGTCAAGAATGAGGAGTTCCGGATCATGAAGGATCGCCTGCGCCAGTCCAACGCGGCGTTTGAACCCCTTGGACAGCGTTTCAATAGGGCGAAAGATCACCTCCTCGAGGTGAACCTGGTCAATAACTTCTTCAATCCGGCGCTTCCGATCTGGTTTTGACATACCGCGAATTTCGGCCACGAAATTTAGCAACGCCCGAGCTGTCATGTCGCCGTAAAGCGGCGCGCCTTCCGGTAGGTAACCAATGCGGCTCTTGACCGCGATCGGATCGATCGCAACGTCTGCCCCACGTACCACGGCAGTCCCCTCCGAAGGCGACAGAAAGCCCGTGATCATTTTCATTGTTGTCGACTTGCCGGCGCCATTTGGACCTAAGAAGCCAAGAACCTCGCCCTTGCGAACCGTAAACGAGACACGATCTACCGCTGTCAGCGGACCGAACCGCTTCGTCAAACCTCGAACATCTAAAACTTCATCAACCATAGCGATTCTGCGTCGCACGGCCGGCCCACGTGGGGTCGGCAATGCTGGCGTACTCTCCCGAATGGTGGCGCAATTTAGGGGCCTAGCCACCAAGGTTCAACTGATACGAACAACCATCA
>JAPKDI010000130.1 GCA_026421105.1 Alphaproteobacteria bacterium
ATCAACTGCCCCTGGGCGCATCGCACGATGATTATGCGCAAGTTGAAGAAACTCGAAGACATCGTCTCGATGTCCATCGTCCGGCCGAACCGTGGTGCCGAAGGATGGACGTTTGATGATGCGTTGGGTTATCCCGACGATCTCTTCAGCAAAACGAATTTGCATGAGATCTACACGACGTCACACGCCGACTACACCGGCCGGGTAACGGTGCCGGTGCTGTTCGACAAAGAGCAGGGTGTTATCGTGAACAATGAGTCCTCTGAAATCATTCGGATGTTCAACTCCGCGTTCAATGAATGGGCCGACACAACGAACGACTATTACCCACACAGCCTGCAGCCGGTGATCGACGAGTGGAACGAGCGTATCTATGCCACGGTCAACAACGGGGTCTACCGAGCAGGTTTTGCATGTTCACAAGAGGCTTATGAGAAGGCCTATGACGATGTATTCGAGACCCTCGATGCGCTTGACGCGCACCTTGGGGCCAATCGCTACATCGCAGGAGCAACGCTCACCGAAGCCGACATCCGCGCATTGCCGACGTTGGTGCGCTTCGATGTGGCCTATTACGGCGCTTTCCGATGCAACAAAAAGAAGATTTCGGATTACGACAATTTGTCGGGTTATGTGCGCGAGCTCTACCAATTGCCGGGTGTCGCCGAGACCGTCAACACCGACATCTACAAGGTAGGCTATTATTCGATTAGCCAAGAACGCAACCCACTTGGGATCATCCCCAAGGGACCGGTTATCGATTTCACGGCGCCGCATGGTCGCGCGACCGGCACCTCAACTTGAGGGCGTGACCACCTCGTAAAGTTCGCCACCTGCACCACGCACGGTGACGGCACTCCCACCCTGATAAGGCCAAGACGCATCCCGTTCATACGCCGGACCCAGCGCGTCGCCGGCAAAGCCATCGGTGGAATCTCGTGCCATCGTGACCAAGGCAATGCCGGGCGGGAGTTCACCATTGGCGCAGGGCCGCGGCGTCGCGGTTGGCTGCATGCCATCAACCTGAATGACGCTGCGACCATCAAGTTGGACCGTCGCCATTGGCAGCGGTTGGCCGGCATCCTCGAGCCCGTAGTCAGCACCGAGGAAGTTCATGCCGCGCGTGTGTTCGCTGGTCTTGGCAAGACCGAAGCGCGCCGCAAAGTCGGCGTGCGTGGCCGCAAAGTCCGGGACCGCCAATACCATAATGAAAATGCGATCAATATCGCTTTGGGGCTGCGGCAGTTCGTGTATCGGGCTCGCGCCCTTGGGCACGTTGGTGAGGTAGAGCGCCTCGCCGTTAGGTCCTATCACCTGCATGGCTTTGATGTCGGGTGATGACTTAAGCGGGTGAGGTTCGCCGATGATGGTGAACTCGGTGCCCTTCATTCGGGCGTGCATGTCATCGGTGTTGCGAAGCAATATCTCGATTGCCCCCCAACCGAAATGACCGAGCGGTCGGTAGGCGGCCGGCCGGGTACCCTCGACGAGCCTGACCCAGCCCGGTTCACGGCTCACGGGGCGCATTAGTTGCCAGGAGCGCCCCGTCATGGCTGGTGCACCCCACGACGCGGCCTGCGAAGCGCCGACAACGCCAGCGGCGTCGGGCACATAGCCAACAACATCTGTGTAGCCTTTTATTGCAGCGCTCAGATCGGCCACGGTTACCGTGGCCGCCAAGACGGGGCCCATGCCAAAACCACTCATGCCGTTCCTCCCATTCAGGTTCAGGGCAGCATAGCCAACGTGGGCTCCGATTTAGTTACAGCGACTAGCGTTGCCGCCACCGTCTTCAAAATAACGCTCTTCATCACGTCGATCACCGAGAACTATGCGTCGAATTACCTGCGAGAATTTGCGGACCTGACCGGACACAAAAGACAAATAGCCGCACCAACAGTCTAAGTAGCCCGAAAACCCATGGGTTACCGGCGACTGGCGGTCGGAGCCGCTCGAATCCCATAGCGGTCGACCTTATCGCATGTCCCTGGCATCGTACCCGTACAGAAAATTATCCGCCGGTTCCGGCTGGTACGTGGGAGGTGGCATGACAGAAACAATCCGGGTTGCGGCTGTGCAACTGGGGGCCGGCATTGATGTTGAGGAGAACCTCGCCAACTGCCTGCGCATGATCGACAAGGCAGCGAAGCAAAAGCCGCAGCTCATGGTGCTGCCGGAATTCGTCAATCATTGTTCCTGGTACGACGACAATGAGCACTGCTATGCGGTTGCAGTGCCGCTGGATGGACCGTTTACCGCCGCAATCGCAACTAAGGCGCAGGAGCATAACTGCTTCATCGTCATCAACTGCACTGTACGCCGGCGCAACAACGGTGTGACGAGCACCAACATTCTTTTTGGCCCCGACGGGAAGCGGCTTGCCGATACCGACAAACAAGTTCTGATGGGCGGCGAAAACAATTGGCTTGAGCGCGCCACAGAATTAGGACCGATTACCGACACCGTGATTGGTAAGCTCGGTATGTTCTCGTGTATGGACGGCGTGATGAACGAGACGCCACGTTGCGTTGCGTTGCGCGGCGCGCAAATCATGTGCAACACGCTGAACTCTTTTGCCAACGACGAGGGCTCGTTGCACATTCCAGTACGGGCGGCCGAAAACCGGGCGTTCGTGGTGGCCGCGAACAAAGTGGGGCCATTGGTGCCGCCCGGAATGGCGGAAGGTGTTGCGGCCAAGCTAAAGATTGCGGCGGAGCGACTTCATGGTGCGGGGGAAAGCCAGATTGTGGCACCCGACGGAACGGTCCTGGCCCGCGCGCCCGAATCAGGTGAGGCCGTAGTGGTTGCCGACATCCTCGTGGAGGACGCCGACCTCAAAATGCGGCCAGACGACACCCACATCTTTCGCAATCGGCGCCCAGAACTCTACGGGCCGATCGCAGAGAAACCGCGTGCCCGCAATTACGCTGCGAAAAGCGATGCGCTCGACGTAGCAGTCTACCTGCCCAGCACCGAAGGTCCCGGCGCGATAGGCGAGATTGTCACCGCACTGGAGGGCCTTGAGCCCGCTGTACGTCTCATCGTGCTGCCTGAATTGTTTGATCAGGTGAATGGTGCGATTGCAGATCCCGCCGCTGCAGCAGCACAGGCCCACGCGACCATTGCCGCCTTGCAGGCTGCCCTTACAGGAAGCGACCGGGTGATCGTGACCAGCATCGTCGAGGCGGCGGATAGCAGTTTTAGTCACACCGGCGTCGCCATCGGCGCCGACGGCGTTGTGTTGCGCCAACGACAGCTGCATGCGTGCGGGCGGCATCCCTGGGCAACCGTTTTGGGCGACGAAGTAGCGACGATTGATCTTGATTGGGGCCGCCTTGCCCTCATTACCGGTGGCGATACGATTTACCCCGAGGCTTTTCGCCTTGCCACGTTGCAAGATGTCGAGGTTGTGGCGGCACCAACCGCGGTCCTAGAGCCTTGGGAGAACAAATTCGGCTTGGCAGAACGCGCTGCGGAAAATCGCATGACGGTCGTCGTTGGGTCTAGGACCACCAAAGGTGGGGTCGGTATGGTTGCGGCGCCTGATAAAGACTTCACGCTGTGGACCGAATGGTCCCGACCGTTCAACGGCGACATCAACCATCCGAATGTGACACTGGCCAACAGCGAGCCAGGATTCACGACAGCGCGGGTCGACCCGTCCACGGCCGGCAACCGAACGGTGACCCTGAAGACCGATGTTGTATCCAGCCGTCCGTGGACCCTACTTGGCCCCCTGTTGGCGCCGGTCGGCGATCTCTAACGTCGGTTAGAAGATCGGCTTGAACAGGCCGAGTGCGGTGTTGACCACAACGATGCCCCAAATTGCCCAGATCCACGGTTTGCCGCGGTTGAGCAGGGTCGAGATGATGTCCTCGACTTCTGGGGTTGAGCCCTCGGCAAGCAATCGTCCAAAGGCCGGGCCGAACGGTTTGAACATGAAATTGATAACGATCAAGATGATTATCGTCACCCCGTAGAGCGCAATCTTGAGTCGCAGCCAATTGTCGGGGAACAACTCGCCTGCACTCAGTGACACAATCAACCCGATCACCACCAGCGCCAAGAGCACGTAGTTCCAGATATTTTCGATCCCGTGCAGCTTCTTGCCCCACTCGGGTGCAGTAGGCCGGTGCGAATTCCAGACGACCCAAGCCCAAACAGCCCCAACCGCCCAAATGACGACCAGCCACGGCACACCAACCGGTGCCCAGCCCTTGTTGTAGGCAATGGTCATCCCGGTCGGGATCATCATGGTCATCGCGAGACGTGGGAAGATGTCGACGCCCTGAAGAACTCGCGCCAGCACGGCACGCTGCGGCGGCGTGTATTCACGGTTAAGGATCAGCTGGGCCGCATAGTAGGTCCCCATGTCGGCGCCTAACCAAAACGCCATCAGTAGGACGTGGAGAAAGATGAAAAGTGTCGTCCAGTCCATTAACAGTTCCCCGTACTTACTTTTTTCTAGCCACCCGACCACTTTCGGGACATGTTTTTAGGATAGTTTTTACAAGTTAGTGCAACTAATTAAGTCGAGCAATCTGAGGTTTGGTATGAAGTTGTCGGGTAAAGTTGCCTTGGTTACCGGCGGAGCTCGCGGTCTTGGGCGGGCATCCGCATTGGCGATGGCGCGCGAAGGTGCCTCGATTGTTGTGGTTGACCTCCTTGCCGATATCGCTGAAGAATCGGCAAAAGAGATCCGCGGCACAGGCGTCGATGCTCTGGCTATATTTGCCGACATCAGCAACCCGGACTCTATCGACGAAGCATTTGTAAAAACGCAAGAGCATTTCGGACGGCTCGACATCCTTATCAACAACGCGGGCGTTGCGCC
>JAPKDI010000131.1 GCA_026421105.1 Alphaproteobacteria bacterium
CCGCGACTGGATCTGGATCAGTCAAATCCGCTGAGCCATTAACGTGTGCCATCCCGCCAGAGGCCGCGGCACGGATGTCGACGGAACCCTCAACCACGGGAATGGCGCGATGAGACCGTGGATTGAATTCATCCACGCGCCGGATATGCCTTGGGATCAAACAGCCCTTGGGCCATGCCGCGCCGATGTAGCGCACAAACTACTAAGCCGTGACGCGGATAGCGGGGCGACAAGTTTGCTGGTTCGATACCCTGCGGGCTGGCGGCGCGATGATGTCGAGCGTCTAGCGGTTGAAGAAGAAATCTATGTTCTTGAGGGCAGGCTACGCATCGGCGACGAGGCCTTCGGTCCCGGCGACTACACCTGTCTTCCAAAAAATTTCTCACGCAAGAACGCACACTCTGAAGACGGCGCCGTTGCATTGACGTTCTTTTCAGGCGTCCCTGACACGACAGCCAGTATCGACGTAGACTCCCGCGCCCACGTACCGCGGCAATCGTTATATGATGATGGCTGGGATATCGACTATGCCGGGGTCAACAGCCCGGAAATCGCGGGCTCCGGGTCACGCAAAAAGTTGCTGCGCACCGACCCGGTGACGGGCGATCAGACTTGGTTGATGGGGGTGATCCCGTCCTATCGCGAAAAGCGTGTCGAAAGCCATCCTGTTGTCCAAGAGTGCTACATGGTTTGGGGCGAAATGTCGGGTAACACCGGCCTACTCGTCGAAGGTTCATATTTTTGGCGCCCGAAAGAACTCCTGCACGGCCCCTACGGCACTAAGACTGGTGCGGTCATTCTGAGCCGCACTGAAGGCGGCAGCTTGACGGTCGACTACTACGACCTTGAGGAACCCTTCCGCCACGACCCGCCGCACCGTGTCACTGTACCCGAAGAAATTGCGGTCTACGCCCAGCCAAAGCGGCCGACCCAGCGCTACTAAGTCGTCGCCCCTTCAACACCCCAGCAGGTACAGCGAATCATGAACGACGCCCGCCACAATAGCCCAGTTCTACCGCCTCGCATTTTGATGGGCCCCGGCCCGTCGGATGTCAGCCCGCGTGTGCTAGCCGCCGGGGCAAAGCCGACTATTGGTCACCTCGATCCCGAATTCCAAATCATGATGGATACCATCAAAGGTCAACTCAAACGTGTCTACCGCACCCAGAACGATGTGACTTTTCCGGTCTCGGGCCCGGGTTCCGTCGGGATGGAGGCGTGTTTCGTCAATCTGATCGAACCCGGTGACACCGTGATCGTTTGTCAAAACGGCGTATTCGGCGGCCGCATGAAGGAGAACGTCGAACGCTGCGGCGGCACGGTTGTCGCGGTCGACGACGAGATGGGTAAACCAGTCAACCCCGACAAACTCCGTGACGCGCTCAAGGCGCACCCCAACGCCAAAGCGGTTGCCTTCGTCCATGCCGAAACCTCGACGGGCGTCGCCTCAGATGCAGCTACGCTGTGCAAGATCGCCCGCGATTCCGGGTGCCTGACCATCATGGACACCGTCACTTCGCTGGCAGGCATTCCCGTTGAGGTCGACGCGTGGGGTGCTGACGCCACCTACTCTGGTACGCAAAAATGTATATCGTGCCCGCCGGGACTTTCGCCCGTCACGTTCAGTCGGCGGGCCATTGAGGCCGTTAAGGCGCGCAAGACGAAGGTGCAAAGCTGGTTTCTCGACCTCAACCTCGTGCTGGCCTACTGGGATGGTGAAGGTGGACGCTCGTACCATCACACCGCGCCGGTTAATGCGCTATACGGATTGAACGAGGCGCTCACCATGGTTGAGGACGAGGGATTGGAGAACGCTTGGGCGCGCCATGCGCAAACCCATAATGCCTTGCGCGCGGGAATCGAGGCAATGGGCCTAAAGTTCCTCGTCGACCCCGCTTACCGACTACCGCAACTCAATACCGTTTTCATTCCCAACGGGTTAGACGACGCGGCGGCGCGCGGCGCGCTGCTGCGTGAACACGGGATCGAGATCGGCGCAGGTCTTGGGCCCTTTGCCGGTAAGATTTGGCGTATCGGGCTGATGGGCGAATCGAGTCGCATCAACCATGTACTAGTTTTCCTTGCGGCTTTGGAACAATTAATGCGCTCCGCCGGCCTGCCGATCCCGGCAAGTGGGGTCGAAGCCGCGGCCGCAGCCTAGTTGCTGAAACCGGTGCGCGACGACTTGTCGCCCGCTTCCCACGCGGCGCGGAAGTCATCGTCATGAAATCGAAACGATGGCCGGTCAATGAAACGCTCGAACCATGCTGTGAGGTAGGCTCGCCCTTCTCGCCAGTCTACCAAGTCACCTGATGTCACTCTCTGACGATCTAGATAAATTAGTGCGCATGTGATCGAGATCAGCCCAATGGTAAACCCATAAAATTTCGGCGCTTCGTCCTCCAGAGTATCTAGGCAACGCGTCATGGTTTCGGCAAGTCGATCAAGAGCGCCTTGAAAGAGCACTTCATTCGGGCGGTTCATCTCGACGACGCGCAAGACCGCAGTATCAAACAGTCCGTCTCCAATCGCTAAATGACGCAGCGCCGTCCAACGAGCCTCTCCATAGGGAGGGAACATCTTGGGGCCATCATGTAGTGAATCAAAATATTCGTAGATTGCTGGACCGCCATATAGTGACGAACCGTCATCACGCACCAGTGTCGGGACTTTGCTTAGTGGATTCGCAGCGACATGAGCAGAATCGCGATGGAACGGATTAGTTGGGATACGTTCTATTTTTTCGTAGAGACCAGCCTCAATGGCGACTACCTGAACTTTATGAATAAGGTTTGGGATAGGCGTGTAGAAAAGTTTCATGGATCCTCCAAACGCTGGTTCTAGCGTGAACAGTTGCCTAGGCCATACTAACAACGCAAATCACCACCAAGCTAAGATAGGAGCGCAGCGTGAAGCTTTTCTATACGCCGTTGAGCGGATACGTGCACCGAATTGAAATTGTAGCGCGGGAAACTGGCCTTTGGGACAGCCTGACTCTGGTACCAACCAACCCGTTCGATAGCCCTGAGGAATTGGTGAAAGCCAATCCACTAAGCAAGGTGCCAACCCTTGTTCGCGACGACGGGGTACCGATGTTTGGTGGCCCCGTTATTTACGAATACCTAGACTCACTGCACGATCGCGCGAAGCTGTACCCGAGAGATACGGTGGCCCGGTGGGACGCGCTGCGACTTTTTGGTCTGGCGGAAGGGATGTTCGACGCAGCGGATTTGCGTGTTGTCGAATTGCGCCGACCTGAAAAAGAAAAATCACGATTCTGGGTTGATCGATACCAGGCCGCAGTAGACCGCTGCCTCGATAGGCTCGAACAAGAGTCGGCCGCATTCGATGGCTTCCACATCGGACTTGTATCGATCGCCGGCGCGCTCCTTTGGTTCGACTGGCAGCGTCAGCACCGCGGCAACCAAGTCGATTGGCGCCACAGCCGTCCCACCCTGGCTAAATGGGTAAAAAAGACCCAGGAGCGGCCATCATACCTTGCTGGGCTGGCGGCAAACTCAAGCTCGAACGACTAAAGTACGGCCCCACCCGCCAAACTGAATGTCAGTTTCGGTTTGTAACTTGATCGAACAGGGCAAGTCCCGAAAGTTCGCGTCAAGTGTCACCTAGTACGGAGAGGTATTGCCGGACTGATTGGATAGAGCAACATCCAACCAACGAATTTAGATGGCCCGGGCTGCCACTTCACCTTCTCGAATAGCATCGCTAACACGCCGAGGCGCCAAAGCGTCACCGATCAACTGAACATGGAGTCCTTCATCACGTTCCCGCGAGATGTCGTGAAAGAGTTGATCTTCGGCAACTGCACCCATGACGAGAACAACACCGTCAATAGAATTGAACACTTCGTGTTCGTTGGTATAGACATCGCGAGTGAGCACTTGATCGGCGGTGATCTCGATTACCTCACGATCCACGTGAAAGGTAACCCCTAGTCGTCGAAGCATGCCGTGCGATTTACCCCAATCCCGCGAAGTAGCAAGATCCGGCGACGGTTGGCCAAGCTGCGTGATAAAGATGACCTCATGCCCGGCACTTGCGAGCAACTCGGCTACGACCGCACCCTGCCTGCCGCCGATGGAATCGACAACGGCGACCCGCTTCCTAAAGTTCGGCTGAGCCTGAAAGTAATCGGTATAGGAATAAACGTGCGGCAGCGTCACTCCGGGTAACGGTGTATCATTCCAACGCTCCGGTCGCAGAGGTGACCAACCGTGCGCAACCCCTTGCGACCCTGTCGCTAGGACGACTGCCTCGAAACCTTCATGGAGAAGGAACGCACGGTCGACCTTGTGGTTGAGAACAATATTAGCTTCAGTTTCAGCAAGCTCGGCCGACAGCCAGGTGATTATCCCAGAAAGCTCTTGGCGTGATGGAACGGTGGACCACCATTCAGCCTGCCCTCCTACGGTCGCACGCGCGTCAAAGAGCGAGACCATGTGGCCGCGCTTACTCGCCGTCAGGGCAGCCTGAAGACCTGCCGGCCCAGCCCCAACCACAGCCACCTTTTTTTGTTGTGGTGCTTTCGAGAGCGTACCAACCCCAAACTTGATTTCTGCACCGGCGGCAGGATTGTGAATGCAGGCAATCGGCGCCTGTGCCGCTATGGATGAAAGGCACCAGTTAGCGCCAACGCACGGCCGTACACGCTTTGCATCACCGCGCTCAGCCTTGGCAACCCATTCAGGGTCCGCGATCAAGGCACGCGCCAACCCCACAAAATCGCAGTCGCCAGCGGCGAGATGTTTCTCCGCTTCATCCGGGGTGACGATGCGCCCAGCCCCGACAACTGGCAGCGACAC
>JAPKDI010000132.1 GCA_026421105.1 Alphaproteobacteria bacterium
AGGGCTTGCCGAGCATCTCAGAAACACCAAGGTCGCGCGCCTCGCCGAGGTGCGCCATATCGGCAAACCCCGTCACCATCACAAATGGAAGGAATCTGTCTGGTGACTCTTTATGGCGGCGGACCCACTGTAGTAGGCGCAGGCCATCGACAGGAGACATCTGCCAGTTCGCCATATGATATCGATGGAATTGATCCCGCCCTTGAGCGGATCTTGGCCGACCTTCTTGAGGGTCTCTATCGCCTCTGAGCCGTCGGCCACCGCAATGACGGTGCCAACGCCAATAACATGCATCAGAGATTTTAGGAGGCTCCGCATATAAGCGTTGTCGTCGGCGACAAGCACTGTAAAGAGACCTAAATCGTAATCCATTCTCCCCTGACTGGGCTGCCCCCTAAATCGCTCCGGATCCCCTCGGCATCGACTTGCAGCCCCCCAATTACACCGTCCAAGTGTACCCGGAACGGAGAAGCTTATTGAGGTCTTCGCCAGATTCCTTTGCACGGACCTGCTCGACCTGGTCGAGCACGCCCTTCTCATACGTCGGGGCAGGGTCGCAGTAGAGCACGCCGAGCGCCACTGGCAACGTGTCGGGGTCCATGGACGCCAAGAGGTTCGCCATGATCCGGTTCGTTTCATCATGGACGAGAACATCGTCCACAGTGACACCGTCTTCGCCGATGGTAACAGCCTCGATTTCGACTTCATCCGCACGAAGGCACAGGCCTCGGTCCTTTTCTTTGCCGAAGACCATGGGCTCGCCATGGACCACCCGAACCTGCCTATCGGCTGCCGCTGCAGGCGCCTTGAAACTGTCAAAGACCCCATCGTTGTAGACGATGCAGTTCTGGAAGATCTCGAGCAGCGACGCGCCACGGTGGGCATGAGCGCGCTTGAACATCTCCGGCAAATGCTTTTGATCGGTATCGACCGATCGCGCGACAAACCGTGCCCCGGCGCCTAGTGCAAACAATGCGGCTGACACCGGCGCCTCGACAGAGCCTTGCGGAGTTGAGGGCGAGCGTGTGCCGACCCGGGAAGTCGGCGAGTATTGGCCCTTGGTCAGACCATAGATCTCGTTGTTGAAGATCAAAATCTGAAGATCAACGTTACGCCGAAGGGTGTGCATCAAATGGTTGCCGCCGATCGACAGCATGTCGCCATCGCCGCCCACGACCCATACGTCGAGTTCGGGATTGGAAAGCTTGATCCCGGTGGCAAATGCCGGCGCACGGCCGTGAATGGTGTGGAAACCGTATGTGTCCATGTAATAGGGAAAGCGCGCAGCACAGCCGATGCCCGAGACGAACACGGTATTCTCGGTCGTCGCGCCAACCTCCGGCATGGTGCGCTGAAGCGCCTTAAGGATGGCGTAATCGCCACAACCTGGGCACCAACGAACTTCCTGGTCCGTCGAAAAATCTTTCGCAGTGAGCTTTTCTGGAACGACGTTCATGCTAGGCCCCCAGACGCGCGCGGATGGCGTCTTCGATTTCGGAGATCTTAAACGGCTGGCCGGACACCTTGCTCACCTTCTCGGCAGGCACCAGGTATTCCGCACGCAACACGGTCACGAGCTGGCCGGTATTCATTTCCGGGACCAAGACTTTCTTGAAGTTGCCCAACAACGCACCAAGGTTGCGCGGCAACGGCCAAATGTGGCGCAGGTGAATGTGCGACACCGCATGACCTTCATCGCGCAAGTTGAAGACCGCGCGGTCAATCGGCCCGTATGTTGAGCCCCAGCCGACGACGCCGATCTCGCCCGAGTCGCTGCCGTCTTCGGTCGTCTGTTCAGGGATGTCGTTGGCGATTCCGTCGATCTTTGCTTTTCGCGTGTCGGTCATCTTTTGGTGGTTCCCAGCATCATACGAGATATGGCCGGAGCCGTAGTCTTTCTCGATGCCGCCAATACGGTGCTCTAGGCCAGCGGTTCCTGGAATCGCCCAGTTTCGCGCGAGGGTCTTGTCGTCACGCACAAACGGATGAAAACCCGCGGGATCAGTCCGGAACGCGACCTCGAAAGGCGCGGTCGCGTCGACATCGGGAATGAGCCAAGGCTCCGCTGCATTCGCGATATAGCCATCCGTCAGCAGCATCACAGGCGTCATGTAGCGGGTTGCTAAGCGTACCGCTTCGACCGCCGTTTCGAAACAATCCGAAGGCGAACGCGACGCCAAAACAACCAGGGGCGCGTCGGCATTGCGGCCGTACACCGCCTGATAGAGATCGGATTGCTCAGTCTTGGTTGGCAGGCCCGTCGAAGGGCCGGCGCGCTGCGAATTGACGACGATAAGAGGGAGTTCGGTGCTGATCGCCAGGCCGATGGCTTCACCTTTGAGCGCGATTCCAGGGCCCGAGCTTGAGGTGATGCCGAGGTGGCCGGCGAAGGACGCACCGATGGCCGAGCAAACCGCGGCGATTTCATCCTCGGCTTGGAAGGTGACAACGCCGTACTGCTTGAGCCCCGACAAAATATGCAACAGCGGCGATGCCGGGGTAATGGGGTAAGAGCCGAACATGATCTCGAGCCCGGCCTTGTGCGAACCTGCAACAAGCCCCCAAGCGAGCGCCTCGCCTCCTGAGACTGTGCGATATTCGCCTGGCGCAATCTCAGCAGCTGGCACGGTGTAGCTCGGCATATCGCCGTCGAGTTCGGCAGTCTCGCCAAAAGCATTACCAGCGTTAAGGGCGGCGATATTCGCAGCGGCGATATCAGGACGTTTGGCAAACTTGCCGTTCAACCAATCGATCGTCGGTTGCCGGTCGCGGCCGTACATCCAATAGATCAAGCCCAGCGTCCAAAGGTTCTTGGAGCGCAGCGCCTCTTTCCTACCGAGACCGGACTCCTTGACCGCTTCCATCGTCAGCGCGGACATGTCGATCTCGATAACGCGGTAGCCATCGAGCGTTTTGTCTTTCAGCGGATTCTCGGTGAACCCGGCGCGCTTGATATTTCGGTCGGTGAAGCTTCCGACATCGGCAATGATGACGCCGCCATTACGGACACCCGCCAACTCAACCTTGAGTGCCGCCGGGTTCATCGCGACAAGAACGTCGATGGCATCGCCGGAGGTCTTGATCCGCCCCGCGCCAAAATTGATCTGGAATGACGACACACCGAACGTGGTGCCGGTGGGCGCACGAATTTCGGCAGGGAAGTCGGGGAATGTCGCCAATTCGTTGCCTGCAAGGGCGGTCGCCTGGGTAAATTGCCCGCCCGTCAACTGCATCCCATCGCCGGAATCGCCAGCGAAACGGACCACAACCGATTCACGCGATTCGCGGGCCTCAGCCACTGCGGCCGAACTTGCCATTATGGGTCTCCATTTTTCGTGGCGTCGCGGACCATAAGTCCCCCCCTATTCCTAATCAAGGGCCTCCGCAGTTTTGCGCGTGCCCAAACCCGCAGCAACCCTAGTGTTTGTACAGTCGCTCAGTTGCCCAGGACATCCAGCATTTCGGTTAGCGTTTCGAACTTGCGGCGCGGGGCGGCGCCTGGCGCGGCAGCAATTTCAGCCGACTCGATCTTCTTCCAATCATCGAACGTCACAACCCGCACGCCCCGCTCGGCCAAGTGCGGCCCAAGCGCAGTTCGCCCCGGTTTGCCCCCCTCGCCACAATCCTCGGCGATATGGGTGGCGGCCGTTGCGCCGTCCGGGCGATTTGTCGAGATCACGCCACTGGGCCCGCGCTTGATCCATCCGACAGCATAAAGGCCTGGCCCAACGCGCCCGTCATCGTGGACGACAACGAAGTTCTTGTCGTCAAACGGAACATCGGCCACCGGTAAAGAGCGATAGCCGACCGCCGGTATTACCAAGCCACATGCAATCTCGAAGAATTCGCCTGTTCCAACAGCGCGGCCGCCGTCAACCTTCGTTTTCTCCAAGCGAAGACCTTCGACACGGTCGCCCCCGAGAATTTCCACCGGGTTGGCGTAGAATCCAAAATGCACGTGCTTGGGGGCATCGGCTGCTTTGAATTTGGTGAACTCTTTGAGCGTGGCCAGATTTTTCTCTCTGAGACGTTGATCGCGCGGATTGTCGAGGTCGCCCACCTCATCAGGCAATTGCGCAGGGTCGACTAGCGGCACGGCGTTCTTGAGTTCACCCATCTCTCGTAACTCAACATTGGTAAATTTCGCCTCGATCGGTCCACGGCGGCCAAGCATGTAGACGTCCGTTATGGGCGAGGTCTCGATCGCGGCGGTCGCGTATTCAGGAAGGTCCGAGTCCGCCATTTCTTCACGCGTCTTGACTAGCACCCGCGCAATGTCGATGGCGACATTGCCGTTGCCGATCACCACGACATTGCCCGAGCTGAGGTCGGGCTCGAGGTTGCGCAAATCCGGATGAGCGTTGTACCAGCCGACGAACGTCGCCGACCCGATAACCCCTTTCTTGTCTTCGCCGGGGATACCAACAAGGCGGTCGTGACCCGCGCCGACCGCGAGGACGACAGCGTCGTACATCTCGCGGAGTTCAACGAGCGAGACATCGCGCCCCACTTCGACGTTGCCAAAGAAATGGCAACGTTCGGACAGCGCGGTCTTTTCGAAGGTGCGGGAAACTTTTTTTGTCGTCTGATGATCCGGGGCGACGCCGAAACGGATCAATCCATAAGGCGTGGGGAGGCGGTCGATCAAATCGATCGTGCAATCCACGCCCTTTTTGATCAACGCATCGGCAGTATAGAAGCCTGCCGGACCGGTCCCGATAATGGCAACGCTAATGGTCAAACCCCACGCCTCCCATCGTCGTGACGGTTACTATCTGGTCAAAAGTATAGGTGGATAGAGAGCT
>JAPKDI010000133.1 GCA_026421105.1 Alphaproteobacteria bacterium
TCGGCCGGACGCCTGAACGTAGGGGCTCGCACATGCGGTTAGCGCGAATAGAGTAGCCAAAAGCAAGATGCGTGCGCCAGTCATGACACGTCTAAGAGTTGCCTCACCCGCTCGCGAAGCTCCGGGACCAAGTCGCGCTCGAACCACGGGTGTGCTTTGAGCCAATGATTGTTGTGCCAAGAAGGGTGAGGCACAGGGAAGCACCTCATAAAATATTCGCGCCATGCTGCCACAGTTTTGCTCAGCGTTCACTTACGGACGTCGCCTAGCTGATAAGTCTGAGCGTAGCGGCCGGCGAGGACAAAGGTTTCAACCTGCGGCATTGCAGCGTGCAACTGCGCTTGCCACGTCTTCCAACAGACCGGCGCCGGTGGCAGGTCACCATTGGCTACCTTCCCCGGGGAGAAAACGCTTGCGGGATTATTGCAACCTTAGTGTCGTCGTAAAAAATAGATTTAGAAAAGTCCAACCACTCCCGAAGGCGGTTGCCACTCGCATCATTCCAAGGGATAGCACTTTCGTGGACCTTCGTACCGGGCGCGTGCCCTGCGATGAGCAGCCGTGCGGTGGGTAAGACGCGAAGGACTGAACGCGGTCCCAACGGAAGATGGTCTGCATATAGGCGGCAAGATCGGGCGGCCTCGACAAGGTCATCCAGATTCTCAGCCATTACCGTCGCCCCGGAATTCTTGAACCTTTGTCATTGACTACGTACGGTCATCGCCCACATTCACACTATCGGTAACATTTATGAAATTCCAGGGGACCGACCGCTACGTCGCGACAGATGATCTCGTGATGGCTGTTAATGCCGCCGTTACGCTTAAACGCCCTCTCTTGATCAAAGGTGAGCCGGGCACTGGGAAAACTGTTCTGGCCGCGGAAATCGCTCAAGCCCTCGAGAAAAACTTGATCGAATGGCACATCAAATCAACAACAAAGGCCCAACATGGCCTCTATGAGTATGACGCGGTGGCGCGACTCCGAGATTCCCAACTGGGCGACGATCGCGTCAAGAATATCGCCAACTATATTATGCGCGGTAAGCTATGGGACTCGTTCGTCGCGGACGACTCGCCCGTTTTACTGATCGACGAAATCGACAAAGCCGATATCGAATTTCCCAACGACTTGCTTCTCGAACTCGACCGCATGGAATTTCACGTCTACGAGACGCAAGAAACCATCAAGGCGCACAATCGGCCAATCGTTATCATTACGTCGAACAACGAGAAGGAATTGCCCGACGCGTTCCTTCGCCGGTGTTTTTTTCACTACATCCAGTTTCCCAGCGCCGAGACGATGGCCGCGATCGTTGAAGTCCATTTTCCCGATATCCAAAAACGTTTAATTCGTGAGGCATTGAACGCTTTCTACGAGTTGCGCGAAGTGCCCGGCCTGAAGAAGCGCCCATCGACATCGGAATTGCTGGATTGGTTGAAACTATTGGTCGCGGAAGACATCCCGCCAGAATCTCTTCGATCAGATGACGGTCGCACAGCAATTCCCCCTTTGTACGGCGCCCTCCTCAAACACGAGCAAGACCTTCACCTGTTCGAACGACTGGCATTCCTGCAGCGCCGGGGGTAGCCGACGGATGTTCACCAGCCTGTTTCTAGAACTTCGCGAGGCCAAGGTACCGGTTTCGATAAGGGAATTTCTTACCTTGATCGAAGCAGTCGATCGAGGGCTAGCGGCATTCGACGTTGAGCAATTCTACTACCTATCCCGCGCCGCGCTCGTAAAGGACGAGCGTCACCTCGATCGATTTGACCAGGTATTCGGTCACGTCTTCAAAGGTGTCGAAAAGGCCGAAGACAAAAGCGAGGTCGCCGCCGACATCCCCGAAGAGTGGTTGCAAAAAATCACAGAGCGGCACCTCACCGAGGAAGAAAAACGGGAGATCGAGGCGCTCGGCGGATGGGAAAAACTCATTGAGACGCTCCGCGAGCGGCTGAAAGAACAAAAGGACCGGCATCAAGGCGGCAGTAAATGGATCGGTACGGCCGGTACGTCGCCATTCGGGGCGTATGGCTTCAACCCTGAAGGCGTGCGGATAGGGCAGGATCAATCGCGTCATCGTCGTGCAGTGAAGGTATGGGACAAACGTACCTTCAGAAACCTCGACGACAGTGTCGAAATCGGCACCCGAAACATAAAGGTCGCACTACGCCGCCTTCGCCGATTTGCCAGGGAAGGCGCTCCGGAGACATTGGACCTCCCCGACACGATCCGATCAACGGCACGTAACGCCGGGTTTCTCGACCTGAAAATGGTGCCTGAGCGGCGCAACACCGTAAAGGTGCTCCTCCTGCTCGACGTTGGTGGCTCTATGGACGACTGGATTAAGGTGTGTGAAGAGTTGTTCTCTGCGGCGCGCACCGAATTCAAGCACCTCGAGTACTACTATTTTCACAATTTTCTTTACGAACGGGTCTGGCGAGACAACAAGCGGCGTGACCAGGAGGCCCTGGGCCTTTGGGATTTGCTTCGCACCTACGGATCGGACTACCGGGTCGTCTTCGTCGGTGATGCGAGTATGAGCCCCTATGAGATCACTTACCCTGGCGGTAGCGTCGAACACTGGAATGAGGAGGCTGGGGTCACCTGGATTCAACGGACGCTTGATACTTTCCCTCACGCGGTTTGGCTCAATCCGGTTCGCAAAGATCATTGGCGGTATACGCCATCTATCGATCTTGTGCGTGAGCTCATGTCCAACCGGATGTATCCCCTGACTCTGGATGGGCTGGACCGCGCCATGAGGGAACTAAGCCATTGACCCGCAATAACCCTTTTGCCGATGGGTGCGCCCATGTGGTCAGCAATTATGTGCCCATCGCCCAGGCCGCTAGCCCTATTCGTGACTTCGGATTTTTGCGACCTGACGCGACCTACGATGTGATCCACATTTGAGGCGTCACGCCCCTAAATTAGGCCGTGAAACCCCATGCCCAGCCTAGGATGGGTCCGTGGCGCCATCGGTATCCAGCAGTTCGATGACGTTGCTCCACGGATCCTCAATGTAAAGTGAACGGGTGCCGTCGCGGTGGGTGGCGATCGGCCGGGCGTCGGCGTCGGCTTCGAGGTCGGCGCGCTCAACCGCGATGTGAGGCGGGTGCTGATCAGGTGTGACCAGCGCCAGCTTGGTGTTGGCGAAACGGAGTAGCGCCCAGCTGTCGTCCTGGTAGTCGACCGCCACGCGAAAACGAGCGGTGTAAAAGGCGACGGCGGCCACGATGTCAGTGACCGGAATCGCAATGTGGTGAATAGTCTCAAGATTTTTGTTCAAGGGTCTGCTCTGTCTATTATGGGTTCACCTAACGTGTACGACGGCCGTCGCTCTTTGGATCACGTCGCGAGTTCGCCGCCGCGGTGATCCAAACCGCACTCGGCGCCGTACTTACCGGTACATCCGCTCTCACAAAGAATAAGAAACATATATCTTCAGCATCGCCTATCGCGTCGTCATGGACCCGGGACCAAACCCTCTGCGTCGCGTTGCATCCTGGCACTGTGTGGAGTTCGTTGTCGGCACCGTACGCCAAAGCAAACCTCGTCGTGCTCTATCCGGCCGAGGCCTCGGCGGCTTTGCTGGAGGTGATCGACGGCCTGGCTCCAACCCATAGCGGCAGGTTTTTCGATTACCGGGGAGACCGTTTGTCATGGTGACCGCTTTCGGCGTGCCCCGCGTCGCCGTTGTGCTCGGCGCGCTGGGTCTCGTTCCTTTCGTCAGCCTGACCGCCGTAGCAGCGGTCGCCGATGCTTCGTTGCGCGCAACTGCGATCACCGCGATCGTCACCTACGGCGCAGTTATCCTGTCGTTCCTCGGCGGCATTCAATGGGGGCTGGCAGTGCGCCATGGCGCTGCCCATGGACCCAACGCTGGTCTGCTGTGGATCGGCGTGACGCCGTCGCTGGCCGGGTGGCTGGCGTTGTTACACCCGTCGCCGACGGTCGGGGCGGTGCTGCTGGCCGGATGTTTCGCGGCCGTTCTTATAATCGACGTGTGGTTGAGCAAGCGCGGCCACGCGCCGGTCTGGTATTCGCGCCTGCGGATGCCGCTGACGATCGTCGTGGCGACCTGTTTGGGGGTGGCCGCGCTGGCCGCTGGCCTTTGAAGGGCCGCATTGTTCTCAAGGAGGACCCCATGGTTTTTAAAACGCCGATCAAACCGCTCGCTGATCAGGAATCGGTGTGGGATTATCCGCGGCCGCCTCGGCTCGAACCTGTCACCGACACGCTCAAGGTGTTGTTCGCGGGCAAGACCGTCGCCGAAACCCGCCACGGCTATCGGGTGCTGGAGACCAGTCACCCACCGGTCTACTACATCCCGCGCAGCGACGTGCGTTTCGTCGTTAATGCGCCGGGGTCGTCCTACTGCGAGTTCAAGGGCCGCGCCGAATATTGGTCGCTCGACGTCGACGGCGCGCTGTCGGACCGCGCGGCGTGGAGCTACCCCGATCCGACGCGCGGCTTCGTCGCGATCGTCAACCATTTGGCTTTCTATGCCTCGAAGGTCGATGCCTGTTGGGTCGGCGACGAGCGGGTGAAGCCGCAAGATGGCGACTTCTACGGCGGCTGGATCACTGACCGCGTTGTCGGTCCGTTCAAGGGCGCCGCCGGTACGCGCGGCTGGTAGGGCTCGGGAGCGGCGGCTGCACCACAGTCGTTAGGCAGTGCCCCACTAGCGCGTTACGCTTCGTTATGCAGCGCGATAACGCTTTGGCGCAAACTAACCCGCCTTCCCTCCGTAAGTTTTCTAAACTCGTCGTAGTAATCTGCGACCATCTTAGCCAGCT
>JAPKDI010000134.1 GCA_026421105.1 Alphaproteobacteria bacterium
AAATCCACGCAAGTAGCGCTGCTGGGCGATCGCCTACGTGCGGCAGGGCACGACGTTATTGCAACGCGCGAGCCGGGCGGCGCACCTGGCGCGATGGACATTCGCCGGCTGTTGGTCGAAGGCGCGGTGGATCGCTGGGAACCGTTCAGTGAGCTTCTCCTGCACAACGCGGCGCGCCACGAACACGTTCAAAAGACCATTGCCCCCGCGTTGGCCGCAGGCAAATGGGTGATCTGCGATCGATTCGCGGATTCAACGATGGCCTACCAGGGACATGCGCAAAACGTGGACCGCGACATGGTCGCGCGGATCAATCGTGCGGCGGCTGGCGACGTCTGGCCCGACCTAACGATTGTATTAGACCTAGCAGTTGCAGACGGGTTGGCGCGCGCGCAAGGGCGCCGTGATGTTGAAGATCGCTATGAGCGGATGGGGACGGCGTTTCATGAGCGGATTCGAGGCGCATTTCTCGACATCGCGAAGGCTGAACCGGGTCGCTGTGCGGTGATCGAGGCCGCAGGCGACGTAGAACAAGTTGCGGGCGAGGTCTGGGATACGTTGCGCACGCGCCTTAGTATCTAGGGCATGGCCAAAGCCGACGAACCTGAAGAGCAACACCCGCGAGATACCGACACGTTGTTGGGACACGAGGCTGCCGAAGGCCACCTGTTGCGTTGGTGGAACAGTGGTCGGATGCCGCATGCACTGCTGATCTCCGGCCCGCGAGGGATCGGTAAGGCGACCCTGGCATATCGGATGGCGCGGTTTGTTCTCTCACAAGGCGCAACGCCTGACGCGGCGGCCGCGTCGCTGTATGTAGCGGCCGATGATCCGGTATTTCGGCGCGTCTCACAGGAATCGCACGCCGGTCTCTTGGCGTTTGAGCGGACCTATGACGACAAGGCGAAGCGTTTGCGCGGTGAAATCGTGGTTGGCGAGATTCGCAAGTTGCGTCCGTTCTTTGGGGCCACGGCGGGCGAGGGGGGCTGGCGGGTTGCGATCGTTGACGCAGCCGATGAAGTGAACGTCAACGGGGCGAACGCGCTGTTGAAACAATTGGAAGAGCCCCCGCGTAAGGGATTACTGATCATGGTGGCGCATGCACCGGGCCGGCTATTGCCGACGATCCGGTCGCGCTGCCAGAACCTGACATTGCGCACGCTATCGCCAGAGGTCATGTCGACCATCCTGGCTGAGCGGTTAGAGGACTACACGGACCAGGAGCGGTTAGCGCTTTCGGTGTTGGCCGATGGTAGTGCGGGCCGCGCGTTGACGTTGGCGGCGCAAGGCGGTCTTGATCTTTATCGCGAGCTGGTCGGGTTGCTCGCGTCGCTGCCTGAGTTGGACGTGGTGGGTATTCAAGCGCTAGGTGACAGGGTGGCGCGGCGAGGTCAGGAAGCGACATATCGCGCGCTGGTTGACCTATTGCTGGACTGGTTGAGCCGTATGGTGCGGGCAGGGGCGGAAGGACGCCGCCCTGTTCAAATATTGGGTGACGAACGCACGGTGATTGACCGGTTATGGCAATCTGGCAAACCGGGCGCTTGGTTGGACGCCTGGGAGCGAGCACGTGATCTAACCATGCGCGCCGAAGCGGTCAATCTGGATAAGAAGCAGGTTGTGATGAATGTCTTCACGACGTTGTCCCAAGCGGCAGGTGCGCGCTAGGTTGACACGCTAAGACCCAATGGCCATCGTCCGCCGCCCTTAGCGAAAGGTGATCACGATCGGTCGTGCAACAGTTTGTGCGCCGCTAGAGTGTTTTCGATGGCTGACAAAAAAACCTTCTACCTCACCACTGCCATTTTCTACGTCAACGGCGCGCCGCATTTGGGGCATGCCTATGAGGCGATTGCGAGCGATGCTTTGGCACGCTTCAAGCGCCTCGACGGGTATGACGTGATGTTCTTGTCGGGCACCGATGAATATGGCGAGAAGAATGCGCGTACCGCTGCCAAAGAGGGGATCGAGCCGCAGGCCTTTGTCGATCGGAATGCCGCGCTTTTCGAAGAGATGACCGAATATCTCGACATCTCAAACGATGATTTTCTGCGCACCAGCCAGCCACGCCACCATAAAGCGGCGCAAGCGATCTGGCAGAAATTGGCGGATGCGGGCGACATCTTTCGGGGCAGCTATAAAGGCTGGTACTCGGTGCGCGACGAGGCGTACTTCACAGAAGACGAGCTGACGAAAGGCGAGGGGGGTGCGTTCTTTGCGCCGTCTGGTGCCGAGGTCGAGTGGGTTGAAGAGGACAGCTATTTCTTCCGACTCTCGCATTGGGCCGACAAGTTACTGGCGCACTACGAGGCCAACCCGGATTTCATTCAGCCGCCGAGCCGGCGCAATGAGGTGGTCAGTTTCGTCAATTCGGGGCTGCGCGATCTATCCGTGTCGCGGCGCCGCTTGAAATGGGGCATCCCGGTGCCGGGCGACGATGAACACGTGATGTATGTCTGGCTCGATGCGCTGACCAACTACCTCACGGGCGTGGGCTATCCGGACACCGAGAGCGACACGTTCAAGCGGTATTGGCCGGCGGATTTCCATGTCATCGGCAAGGACATCGTGCGTTTTCATACGGTGTATTGGCCGGCGTTTTTGATGGCGGCCGGGATCGAGTTGCCCAAGCGGGTGTTCTGCCACGGCTTCCTGAACATTGAGGGCGAGAAAATGTCGAAATCGCTCGGTAATGTGCTGGCGCCGCGCGACATGATTGGCCGCTATGGGTTGGACCAGATGCGTTATTTCCTGCTGCGCGAGGTGCCGTTTGGGCAGGACGGCAGTTTTTCGCACGAGTCGATCGTTAATCGGACAAACAGCGACCTTGCCAACGACCTTGGCAACCTGGCGCAGCGCATTTTGTCGATGATCAACAAAAACTGTGGCGGGACCGTGCCCGAGCCCGGGCCATTGACCGAGGCGGACACGGCGCTTCTTGATGCGGCGCTTGGCGCCCTACCCGCAGCGCGCGACCTGTTGGATGCCGACCTCGCATTTCATAATGCGCTCGCGGCGATCTGGAAGGTTGTCGGCGATGCGAATCGCTATGTCGATGCGCAAGCGCCGTGGGAGCTGCGCAAGACCGATCCAGGTCGCATGGCAACGGTACTTTATGTGGTGGCGGAAACGGTGCGGCGGTTGGCCATTCTCGTGCAGCCCTTCGTGCCGGGATCAGCGGCGGCCATGTTGGATTTGCTCAGCGTCGACGCCGAATCGCGGACGTTTGCCGCGATTTCCGATGATCAGCGGCTTCAGGCCGGCACCGCATTACCTAAGCCCCAAGGGGTTTTCCCGCGCTACGTCGATGAAGCGTCTGCTTGATGCTGGTTGATAGCCATTGCCATCTAGATTTTGAATCGCTGTCCGAGGACCGCGCCGGGGTGCTCGCGCGCGCGAGAACGGCCGGTGTTGGCACAATGCTGACCATCGGGACGCACCGCGCCAACCACCAGGTGGTGAAGGACATTGCTGATAGCGCGGACGATATTTGGTGCTCGGTCGGCATTCATCCGCACGAGGCGGATTCGGATTCGCTCCTGGCCGACGAGATCGTGACGCTGACCCAGCATCCCAAGGTTGTCGGCATTGGCGAGACCGGGTTGGATTTCTACTACGACCACTCAGATCGGGCACGGCAGGCGGAGAGCTTCCGGGCGCACTGCGTGGCGGGACGGGAGACGGGCCTGCCGGTGATTGTGCATACCCGTAATGCCGACGCGGAAACCGCGGCGATCCTGCAAGAAGAGTCCGGGGCAGGGGCCCTCAAAGGTGTGATCCACTGCTTTAGCGCGACGCGCGATTTCGCGACGACGGCGCTGGATTTGGGCTTTTACATCTCCCTGTCGGGGATCGTGACGTTCAAAAACGCCGAAGATATTCGCCAGACGGCCAAACTGGTGCCCGAAGACCGGCTGCTGATCGAGACCGATGCGCCTTATCTCGCGCCGGTGCCCAAGCGTGGCAAGACGAATGAGCCCGCCTATGTGGCCTATACCGCGGCTCGGGTGGCTGAGTTGCGCGGGATACCGGTTGAGGCGCTGGCGGCTCTGACGACGGCGAACTTCTTCCGCCTGTTCGATCGCGCCACGCCGCCGGCGGCCCAGGCGCCCGCGCCCTAAACGATGCAGGTTGTCATCTTGGGCTGCGGCACGGCTGGTGGCACGCCGCGGATCGGCAACGATTGGGGTGCTTGCGATCCCACTGAGCCCCGCAACCAACGCCGCCGCGCCTCTGTGTGGCTGCGCGACGGCGACGCAGAAATCCTGATCGATGCCTCGCCGGATCTGCGCCAACAGGGCCTGGATGCCGGGATTGAACGGCTGGATGCCGTGCTGTTCACCCATGCCCACGCTGATCACGCCCACGGAATCGACGATTTGCGCTTTATTGCTATTCGCAACGGTGGTCCGGTCGATGCTTGGGCCGATCCTGAGACCCTGACGCAGCTTGAGCAGCGCTTTGGCTACACGTTTGAACAGGACGCGGACCACCTATATCCGCCAATTCTTAACGGCCGGCAGATCGTGGGGCCGTTTGCGGTGGCGGGCACAGAAATCATCCCGTTTCGCCAGAAACACGGGCCCATCGGCACGACGGGGTTCAGGGCAGGCGGGATGGCCTATTCGACCGATGTTCAGGATCTATCCGATGAGGCCTTCGAGGTTCTCGCTGGCGTCGATACCTGGATCGTTGATTGCCTGCAGCGCCGGCCTCATCCGACGCACGCCCATCTCGAGTTGACGCTGTCCTGGATCGAGCGCCTACGGCCGCGGCGTGC
>JAPKDI010000135.1 GCA_026421105.1 Alphaproteobacteria bacterium
AACGCCCTGCCCCACCTCGATGCGTGGTACGCGCGGCTCAAAGAACGCCCGGCATTCAAGAAGATCGTGATGACGCCGCTGAGCTAGATTGCCGCCTTATAAGCCGCGCAGAGTTTGCCCGTCGTCGACCGTAATATTCGTCCCGGTCAGGAAGTTTGAGCCCGGCGACACCAAAAGCCGCAAAGCGCCGTCAAGATCGGGCGGGTGTCCAACCCGTTTACGGAGCAACTTGGCTACCTGCTTCTGACCCGCTTCGGAATTGAAGTGATCAGCGTTGATCTCGGTTTCGATATAGCCGGGCGAAATCGCGTTCACCTGAACGTCGAACCGCGCCCATTCCAGCGCCATCGAACGGGTCATCTGTATGACGGCCGCTTTCGACATGCTGTAGAGCGAGAGGCCCGTTAGGACGCTGCTGGCCAAAACCGAGGCTATGTTCACAATTTTGCCGCCCTGTTCGCGAGCGATCATACCCCTACCCACCGCTTGCGCCGTGAGGAACGCGCCGCGCTGATTGGTGCCCAAAAGACGGTCGTAATCCTCAAGTGTGAAATCGATGACACGCTTCTCGATAGAGATCCCAGCGTTGTTCACCAAAATATCAACGCCACCGCCCTCAAACGCCTCGTCGACCGCCTGCGCTATGCCCTCAGGGTTGGTCACATCAAGCTCGACGGCTTTGGCGCTCCCGCCGGCAGCCGTGATAGATCTAACCAGACTGGTCAACCGATCGACCCGTCGCGCCGCTAAGAGCACTTCGGCCCCGTCGGCTGCGAGCACTTCTGCGAACCGTGCGCCCAAACCGCTTGAAGCACCGGTGACCAGTGCTCTTTTTCCCTTAAGTGAATTGTTCGTCACAAACACCACTCCCTCTCGTTGTTCGAACTTCTAAAAGCAGGTTGAGACTTCGACAGTCGCACGCTTGCGGCCTTTACCGATATACTGCGATCATCATGAAGATAGATATTGTATCTGACACTATTTGTCCCTGGTGCTGGGTTGGTAAACGGCGGCTTGAAGACGCCCTCACCTCCCGGCCGGATCTCGATGTCGAGATCGTCTGGCATCCCTATCAACTCAATCCGGCAACGCCCAAAGAGGGCGTTGATCGCAAGGATTACCTTCGCGAAAAATTCGGGACGGAAACTTACCCGGAACAGATGCTCGGCGCGCTAGTCGAGGCAGGTGAGGCGACCGACATCGATTTCCAGTTCAACGCGATGAACCGTGTCCCCAACACGATTGATTCACACAAGGTCCTCCGCTGGGCCCGTGAGTTCGGGCATCAGGACGCGCTGGCAGAGATCCTTTTCCGCCGCTACTTCATCGACAACGAAGACATCGGCGATATCGACACGCTGGCTGCCGCTGCCGCCGAGGTAGGCATGGATGCAGATGTCGTTCGTGGGCGACTGTCCGACAACACCGACGACGAGACCGTCCGCGCGGAGGCTCAACATGCTTCCCAAATGGGGATCAGCGGCGTACCGACCTTCATTGTTGATAATAAATACGCCGTTCAAGGGGCCCAAACCGCCGACGTCTTTTTGCAGATTTTCTTGAAAGTAGACGAGGATCAGGCAGCCGGCGGCGACGCCGGAACTGCCGGCGCCGCAGGCGACTGAGCCACCAGAACGGCGAGGTTCTGAACGAGGTGTTGGACTCCTTTGATGCGCTCCGACTCTTCTGACCAATCCCGACCGTAGACCAGCGTGTGATCGGGCCGCAGCTTGGCGGTATGGGCGTGGCGACTGATGAAGGCGACCAGTCCGGCAGGATTGTCAAACCGGTTGTTGCGGAACGTCACTGTCGCACCCCGAGGGCCCGCGTCGAGTTTTTCGACACCGGCAAGACGGCACCCAGCCTTTACCTTCACGACTTCAAGCAAATGCTCGACCTCACCTGGCAAAGCGCCAAATCGGTCGACCAGTTCGGCGCCAAACGCGTCAATCTCGCCCGACGTTTCAAGCCGGCTCAGGCGCCGGTAAAGCCCGAGACGCGTATCGAGATCCTCGACAAAGCGATCCGGAATTAGGACCGAAGTTCCCAAATTAATCTGCGGCGACCAATGCACTTCGTCTGCCGCGGCATCGGTGCCATGGCGCGCCGTCGCGACGGCCTCTTCCAACATCTCCTGGAAAAGCTCGATGCCGACCTCGCGGATATGGCCGCTTTGCTCTTCGCCTAAGAGATTGCCGGCACCTCGAATATCTAAGTCATGACTTGCGAGCGTGAACCCTGCGCCTAGTTGATCTAGCGTCTGCATCACCTCGAGCCGTTTTTGGGCCTTCGCCGTCGGTACTGTCCTCGGCTTTACCGTGAGGTAGGCATAGGCCCGAACTTTCGAACGACCGATCCGACCACGTAGCTGGTAGAGCTGAGCCAAACCGAACATGTCCGCGCGATGGATCACCATTGTATTCGCGGACGGGACATCAAGTCCGGATTCAACAATATTCGTGGAAATCAGAACGTCATAACCACCGTCATAGAAAGTCTGCATCACCGTATCTAGATCGCGCGCGTTCATTTGGCCGTGCGCAACGGCGAACTTCACCTCGGGCACGTGCTCGCGTAGATAAGCCTCTGCCTCGCCTAAGTCGCTAACCCGCGGACAGACGTAGAACGACTGACCACCACGAAAATGTTCACGTAGTAGCGCCTCTCTGACCGTGACCGGGTCGAACGGCATGATGAACGTGCGCACTGCAAGTCGGTCAACCGGGGGCGTTGCAATCAGACTAAGCTCGCGCAACCCCGACATTGCCATTTGGAGCGTTCGGGGGATCGGGGTCGCCGTCATCGTCAACACGTGGACTTCGTTGCGAAGGCGCTTTAACTGCTCCTTGTGAGCAACACCGAAATGCTGCTCCTCATCAACGACCAAAAGCCCGAGATCTCTAAGTTTGACGTCCTTAGCCAACAGCGCATGAGTCCCGATAACAATGTCGACTCGGCCATCGGCAAGGCCCTTCTTCGTCTCCGTGGCCTGTTTTCCCGTCACCATGCGGGAGAGCTGACCAATATTCACCGGTAGGCCCGCAAAACGCGTCCGAAAAGTCTCATAATGCTGGCGCGCCAAAAGCGTCGTCGGCACCACGACGGCGACTTGGTGCCCCGCCATCGCCACAACAAACGCCGAACGCAGCGCAACCTCAGTCTTGCCAAAGCCGACATCGCCGCAGATCAACCGGTCCATCGGCCTTCCTGAGCCTAGATCGACGATGATCTCCCCTATCGCACTTTGCTGATCTTCCGTGAGTTCATACGGAAAGAGTGCGCAGAACTCTTCGTAGGCGCCGGGCGGAGGGGTTATCGGCACACCCTTCCGCGCCACCCGTGCCGCCGCCACCTTGATGAGTTCCTCAGCCATATCCTTGAGGCGCTTCTTGAGTTTCGCCCGCCGTGCCTGCCAACCCGTCCCGCCTAATCGGTCCAACACGGCGGTCGACTCGGCTCCGCCATATCGAGACAGAACCTCAATATTCTCTACCGGAACAAACAGTCTGGCCTTATCAGCGTATGTTAGGGCGACGCAAGCATGAGGCGCACCGGTCACTTCCAGTGTCTGTAACCCGTCGTACCGTCCAATGCCGTGATCGACGTGGACAACGAAGTCGCCCGCCTCAAGACTCGAAACCTCGCGAATGAAGGTCTCCGCCTTCCGCGAAGAGCGCCGCGAACGGCGCGTCAGCGTGTCCCCAAGGATGTCTTGTTCGGTCAGAACCGCGAGGGTCTCGGTAACGAATCCGCGTTCGAGCGGAAGAACGGCGAGGGCAATTGTATCGGCCGGCAGAGCAAGCGCCTCGGCGAGACTCTCCACTCGTGCCACCGCCCCGGCCTCATGGGTGGCCAACAAACGCTCGGTGCGATCCATCGTGCCGACCGAGTAGTTCGCGATCACGACCCGCCGACGCTGCCCCTGGACGTCTCGGATATGCGCCAACAACGCGCCAAACAGATCGACCTCAGGCTGGGCCCGCTCGGCCGCAAAATCTCGCCCGGCAACGCCTCCAGCGTCAATCACCTTGCGCTGGCCCGTAGGGGTTCGGAACTGACCGAATGACAAGGTGGGCCGGGCATCTTTTGATGCCTTCCAGTCCTCCGGCCCAAGATAGAGCTCATCTGGCGCCAGCGCACGGTAGACCGTTGCGGTATCATAACGCCCGGCAAGCGCCTCTTGTCGCGCGCCAAATGCGTCGGCGATGGTGTCGAACCGTGCGTGGGCAGCATCGTCCGCCAAGTGATCCAGACCAATTGCCGCACCGGGTACATAGTCGAACAGCGTGCTCAAGGTTTCATGGAACAATGACAACCAGTGCTCCATCCCGGCATGGCGACGCCCTTCGCTCACCGCTCGATAGAGTTGATCACCGTCGCCAGGAACCCCAAACCGCTGGCGATATTGGTCGCGAAAGCGCTCGATCGCCGTCTGGTCCAACGGAAACTCGCCAACCGCCTCCAGCCGCAACTCTGTCAGGCGCACATCCGACACTTGCGTTAGAGGGTCGAAGGTACGCACCGCCTCAAGTTCATCGCCGAAGAGGTCGAGGCGTACCGGTTCTTCGGCACCTGGCGAAAATACATCCATGATGCCTCCGCGAACCGCAAACTCGCCCGGCTCACGAACCGTCCCCACCCGGGAATAACCATGCCGAACCAAATAGTCTGTGAATGCTGGGACAGCCAATTGGTCGCCTGGTCGAACGACGTAGGACGCTTCCAGGACCTGGTCCTGAGGTGGCACGCGTTGGGTGATGGCATTGACCGTGGCGAC
>JAPKDI010000136.1 GCA_026421105.1 Alphaproteobacteria bacterium
CCTTAGTGGTTCCGATGCCGACGGTCTGCGCGACTGCAGTGCCTGCGATTAGCGCTGCGGCAGCGGTTGCCAGGAAAAATTTTGGTAGATTCATTTTTGGAGCTCTCCCTGTGTGCGAGGTCTTTTGGACTTTGGCACCGGTAACATTTCCGGTGTGAGAAAGATCGTAGTCGATCCAGCATACGGTGCCCACAACTTGTCTAGGAGCCTCTCGCTTGACCCTAGGTTATGGCTAGCTGATTCAGACGACGGCGATACTGCACACCTCATCAAACAAGCACAGGAGGGCGGGATGCCTGATTCACTTGGCCACCGGAGGAAGTTCGGAGTAATTGCACCCTCCACCAATACCTCGGTGCAGCCCGAGTTCGACGCCATGGCGCTGTCGGGCATCACAAACCATATGTATTCAGGCTGGTGCTAACCTTGCGGTGGCATGGTTGGCTCTGCGACGGCAGAGCACTGGTTGAGCAAACAGGTGAGCGCGATCAACGTGGCGATTTACTGGCACGCGCTGCGCACCACCGGGTTTGACGATAAGATGCAGGGCTTTGGCTCCCTCCTGACGGTGCATAAGCTGACTTCACTTCCGTTCAGACCGGCGTTATCGCCGTGGGCACGCTGGTCGTGGCGCTTGCCAGTTGCGGCCGCCCTTCGCATGATGGTGCCCCTAAGAAACGGGACGCCAAGAGAGGAACACGCTGTGCCAGATTCACTAGGCTATCGAATGAAATTTGGGGTAATTGCCCCGTCGACCAACACGTCGGTGCAGCCGGAGTTTGATCGGATGCGGCCGGAGGGCGTGACCAACCACATGGCGCGGATTCATATTCCCGATATGCCGGTGGCTAACGACGACGACTTCAACAAGCTGATTGAAGTTATTGCCGACAAACAGGACGACGCGGTTGAGCGCCTCAAGACCATGCATATGGATCATCTAGTAATGGGCATGTCGGCAGAGACGTTTTGGGACGGGCTGGAAGGCTCAGAAATCCTGCAAAAGCACATGGAAAAGGTTTCGGGCTGCGGTGTAACCATGGGGTCGGACGCGTCGCAAGTGGCACTCAAAGTGATGGCCGAACAGTACGGGCCGATCAAACGGATAGCATGCATCACGCCCTACATGCCGGTAGGCGACAAGAACGTGAAGCGGTTCTTTGAGGACCTCGGGTTCGATGTGAAGACGGTACTGGGGTTGAAGTGCAAGAGTCCCGTGCTGATTGCGCATGAATCGGAAGACGCGCTGCGCGACGCGATCATGGAAGTGAATGATGACGACGTTGATGCGATTGTTCAGGCCGGAACAAACCTCGCAATGGCGCGCCTCGCTGGGGTGGCCGAGAAGTGGCTGAACAAGCCGGTAATCGCGATCAATACGGCGACATACTGGCATGCGCTGCGCAGCAACGGCATTCCAGACAAGGTGGAGGGCTTCGGCTCCCTACTGTCGCTTCATTAGGGTAGGGCGGGCAACGCCCGGCCTGGGTCCCCCCGGACCGTTAGGTTGCCACGTGACGGCGGACGCGCCATCGAACGGCACCTGAATCGGTAATCGCTTCGCTGAAGCGGTCCCGAATGGCGTCGTCGGCACCTGGGCCGGGCTCGAGCCCGATGTCATTGAGCTCTAGAGCACGACCGTCTTTTGCCCGGACCTGAACGGCGTCGATGTCCTCTCCGGTGGCGCGATCGACCATGCGGATGGGCGCGTTATCTGGTCCCACGACCCAGCGGTCGCCCCACTGGACGAGGGCGATAACCACTGTGATGAGATCGCGGCCCTTTTCTGTGAGCCGATAGTGGGCCCGTTTGCTGCGGGGCGCGACTGGCAGGCGCTGGAGGATGTCGTTTACGACGAGACGATCAAGGCGTTCACTTAGGACATTCCGGGCGATTCCAAGGCGGCTCTGAAAATCGCTGAACCGGCGGGTGCCAAAATACGCCTCGCGGATGATCAGGAGGGTCCACCATTCGCCGATCATGTCGAGCGATTGAGCGAGAGAGCATTTGGTATCCGCAAAGCTAATTCGTTTCATGATAAAACTATATGACAGTAAGTTTCTAAATGTAACTCCTTAATGGTTGTTTTATAAAACTTTATATATATTAGTTTTATTATAAAACTAAACTACTTGAGGGCACATTAATTGGTTGCATAATAAAATCTGGAGGAGATAGGGGTGCTGGACCCAGCGGTAGGCGGTAGTCTGATGCGCCTGGCGATCACGCAGCCCATGATCGAGATTCGTTTACCGGAGCCGCCGATCGGCCTCGCTATGGGTTTCGACTTGGTCGGCGCAGGGCGTGCGGTCTTTGCTAGCATCGTGAACGCCCGTTTTCTCAACACCTACGGTATGGCTCATGGCGGCTATGTCGCAACTTTGCTGGATTAGGCGATGACGTGCGCGGTGCGGGCCACGGTTGCGGCTGGATTTGGTGTAACGACAGTGGATTTCAAGCTGAATTAGGTGAGGCCCAGTTACCCTAAGCCGGGCAGCTTCGGGTAACTGGCACCGTGATTACCTCGGGAAAACGGCTTGGGATAACGGATGGGCGGCTAGTCTATGAGTCCGACCGGTTATTCGCCTACGGCACCACGACCTGCATGGTTTATTCGTTGCCTGGCGCTTCGTGACACCGCCGCGCGAGGTCCTCAGGATGAGCAAGGCTGTGGGGGCTTGTCTTTGTAGCGGTCAACCTGGCCACCGATCTGGGCATCGTAAGTCTTGGAGCCGACCAGCGCCGTTTAGCCGCTTCAGGAACGTGCGGATATCGAGACCCCGCTCAGCATGGTCGAGCGAGGCCTGCAGGATATTCTGTTAGATCTCGTCGGCGCCGCGCAGGATATGCATGGCGTGAGTAAGGTCGTGAGGCACCTCCGGCTATGCTGATTGGGCCATCTCTAAATCCTTTGTTTCCCGCGGCCTTTGGCAGGGCGAGGCGCTATTTTTGGCACGGGTCGTGGTTGCATCTAGCCCTTTTGCCAGTGGAGATCCGCCAGAACGTCGGTGACGCTGGCCTGATCCTCGAGGGTCCATACCCGGTCGATGACGGCTTTGATTTGCGTTTCGTTCAACAGGCCCTCGGCGCAGTCGCGGAGTTTGCCCTCGACTTCTTCGTCCGTGAGCGGGTTGTATGGCGAGCCGCGATAGTTCTCGTCGGCCCAGAGTTCCAGGGTGCGGCCGTCCTTAGTGATGACTTCGACGCGGCTGCGAATACGGTCGTAGCCCATGGCTTCGATCTCTTTGTCGTCGATGGTTTCGACGCGGCGTTGCATGTCGCCGACGTCGGCGCGCGAAACGAACTCGTCGGTGAATTCGCGCTTACCCGCTTTTCCGGCAATGGCGATGGCGGCCAGCAAAAAATGCATGCAGAACTTGCCTTCAAGTTCGGTCGTCGCGAAGTCGTAACGGATTGGCCCCAGGATGTTCTGCGCGGCGTAGAGTTTGATCTTCTCGATATCGTCCGGTTTGACGTTTTCATCGCGCATCAGGAACTTGAGCGCATCCATAGAAGGGTGGGTGAGGACGCCGCAAGGGTAGGGTTTGATGCTGACACCCGGCGCCGCGATTGTCAGCGGATTACCAAAGCGGCCGAGCACGAGATCGGGGTCGCCGCCCGGGCCGGCGATGGTGAGGTAGCCCCATTTGCCGTCCAGTGCGTCGGTGTTGGCGGTGAAGCCATCGCGGACCAAAAGCGCCGCCGTGACGCCGTTTTCGGAGGACCGACCAACGTGTAGCGGCTTGGTCATGGTCCCGAAATTGGCGCGAATGCCAGCGGCTAAAGATGATGCAATACCAATGGTTTGTGCCATTTGGCTATGATTAAAGTTTAATAGTTTGGCAGCTGCCACAGCCGAGCCGAACGTGCCGATAGTGCCTGAGGTATGAAAGCCGCGGGCGTAGTGATCGGGGTTGATGGCCTCCGCGATTTTGCACTCGACCTCGAAGCCTGCGTTGAATGCCGTGAGGAACGTTTTGCCATCCACGCCACCGAGCATTTCGCCGATCGCAAGACACGCGGACAGCGGCGGCACGGTGGGGTGGGTGAGCAGGCCGTACATGCGGCCCGGGCCCTCAGAGAGCTGAGTGTCGTCCCAGTCCATCGCGTGCCCGGCGAGCCCGTACCACAGGGCGGCGAGGTGGGCCGGGACCTTTTTGTTGGCGTTGCCCAGAAGGCGCGCATCGGGGGTACCGCCGACGCGTTCGATATAGCGCGCCATGACTTCAAGGGCCGGTTGCTCCGAGCCACCGACCATGACTGCGAGGCCGTCGAGCACACATCGCCGCGCGATCTTGAGTGCATCCTCTGGGATCGCGTCGTAGGTCAGGCCGACGGCGAAATCGACGGCATCTTTGGTAAGCGAGGCGGAATCGGCGGTGGTCATGCGTGGCTCCCGATGAGTGCTGGTTTTGGCGGGAGACTAACGAATTGTTGGGGCCCGGCAAGGGTCCGCTAGGCTAGGCGCGCCTTTGCCAGATAGTTGCGAGCAGGATTCCTGATGTGAGGATGGGCAGGCCAACCCAGGCGAGGAGGCCGGGCTCTTCGCCGAGGAAGATGAGGCCCATCACAGATCCGACGGCGGGAACGGCTGAGAGGAAGGCAGCGACCACCGTCGAGCCAACGCGGCGCACGGCGTGCGACAGCAAGATGAGCCCGAGCAAGTTGGGAAACAGACCCTGGAAGACGGCTTGGAGGGCAATTTGGTTGGGATCGGCCTGCGTGAGGTTAGTTGGCAAAAAGAGGGCCCAAATAG
>JAPKDI010000137.1 GCA_026421105.1 Alphaproteobacteria bacterium
AATCGGCGGCCGTCCCGCGATGACTTGACTGTCTAACGGGGCCAGAGTATTGACCCTATCAGTGGCGATTTGAGCCGACCAGCTTGCGGCCACGTTAAATAATTTGCTCAAAAGGTCGGAGCGCAAACCCGGCTCCAGGCCGGGTTTTTTGTTGGGAGCAGAGAGATGTCCAGCCCCGGAACGAAAAAAGACAGCAGCCAATGGCGCCGCCAAACACTCGCCGTTCGCGGCGGCCAGGTCCGATCAAATTTCGGCGAGACGAGCGAAGCGCTCTACCTCACGTCTGGCTACGTGTATGACGCAGCGGAACAGGCGGAGGCCCGATTTAAAGGGGAGGATGACGGGTTCATCTATTCCCGCTTCTCGAACCCCACCGTCGGTATGTTTGAAGAACGCATCGCGGCGATCGAGGGCATGGAACGAGCGATGGCAACGGCAACCGGAATGGCGGCGGTCAACGCCTCACTTCTATCGCAACTAAAAGCTGGTGATCATGTGGTCTCGGCCAGGGCACTGTTCGGCTCGTGCCGCTATATCGTCGATGACATCCTGCCGCGCTTTGGTATCGAAACAACCCTCGTCGAAGGCGCTGACCTCGATCAGTGGCGTGCGGCGATGCGACCCAACACGGTATGCGGGTTCGTGGAAACCCCGTCGAACCCGATGCTCGACATTGTCGATTTGAAGGCGATCGCCGATATATTGCACCAAGGTGGCGCGCGACTCGTGGTCGACAATGCGTTTGCAACACCGGTCCTGCAGCGCCCAGGCGAATTCGGGGCCGATGTCGTTGTGTACTCCGCGACCAAACATATCGATGGCCAGGGGCGGTGTCTGGGAGGCGTCGTCCTGGGTTCAGAAGACTTCGTCGAGAACACACTGAAACCGTTCTTGCGCCACACCGGCCCAGCACTCAGTCCGTTCAATGCTTGGGTCATGCTCAAGGGATTAGAAACGTTGGACCTACGGGTGGAGCGCCACTGTGCGTCCGCCGCGACCATCGCCGAATTCTTGGACAGCCACGATCGAATCTCTCGCGTGATCTACCCGTTTATGGATAGCCACCCCGGGTCCGCTCTCGCCAAGAAACAGATGAGTGCCGGTGGCGGCATCGTGACGTTCGATGTCGACGGCGGAAAAACCGGCGCATTTCGGTTCTTGAACGGGCTCAAGATCGTCGATATTTCGAACAATCTGGGCGATTCCAAAAGCTTGATCACGCATCCAGCCACCACAACGCATCAGCGGATTTCCGAGGAAGAACGCCTTGCGTTGGGCATCCAGGCCACCACAGTCCGATTGTCCGTTGGATTGGAGGACGTCGAAGACTTGATGGGCGATATTCGTGACGCCTTGGGCGCGCTATAACTAGATCTGCACATTGGCAACCCTTGGCCCGATTCATGTACGACAGAACGACCCGCGGCATTCGCATCGAAGTCCACCCCTTCTACCTGGAGGACCAGTCAACGCCGGATCAAGGGCACTTTGTCTGGGCCTATCGGGTGAAGATCGAAAATGTTGGACTTGAACCGGTTCAGTTGTTGAACCGGTATTGGAAGATCACGGACGCATTCGGGCGGATCAAAGAAGTGCGTGGTCCCGGTGTGGTGGGTGAGCAACCCCGACTGGATCCGGGTGAGGCGTTCGAATACACAAGCGGCACACCACTTTCGACGCCGTCCGGAATTATGGCCGGCACATACGAAATGACCACCGACGACGGTGATTCGTTTCCGGTGGAGATTCCGCCATTCTCGCTAGACAGCCCCCACGAGCAATCAACGCTGAACTAACGCCATGGACACGTGAACAGGAGCATCGGTTAGGTGGACACGCCCGTAAAGAAAGCTGCAAGTAGCGCCGACGAGCGCCCCTCCCGCGAGGAAGCCGAGACCGCAGTCGAAACGTTGCTACGCTACGCCGGCGATGACGTCACCCGCGAAGGGTTGATCGACACGCCTGCCCGCGTGGTTCGATCCTACGATGAGTTTTTCGCCGGCTACGGCGATGACTCCGTCGACTATCTGCAGCGCACCTTTGAGGAAACCGATGGGTACGATGAAATGGTGGTCCTGCGCGATATCCGGGTGGAGTCCCATTGTGAGCATCACATGCTGCCCATCATTGGCCGCGCCCATGTCGGCTATTTGCCCAACAGCCGCGTTGTCGGCATTAGCAAACTGGCGCGCGTGGTCGACGCCTATGCCAAGCGTCTACAGGTGCAAGAAAAGATGACGGCCCAGATAGCCACCTGCATCAATAGCGTGCTTAAGCCAAAAGGCGTGGCCGTCGTCATCGACGCGGCGCACCAGTGCATGACCATGCGCGGCGTGCACAAACCCGGCGTGAGCATGGTCACCAGCCATATGCTTGGGGCTTTCCGTGACGACGCGGCGACGCGACGTGAGTTTCTCAATATTATCAGTAGCCCGACAAACCAGTCGGGCTAGCCCCATGGCAGGGCAGACCGGAAGGAGCGATCGGTCATGATCGAGTTCCGGCCGATCGTCTATTTCCTGGGTGTTCTTTTGGTGGCTCTGGCCGCTGCCATGCTGGTGCCAGCCGCGGTGGATGCGGCAAGTGGCAGCGCTGATTGGCAGGCCTTTTTAGGAGCCGCCGGACTGACCCTGTTTGTTGGCGTGAGTTGTGTGCTGACGACCCGCGGTGGATGGTCGACCCTGTCGGTGCGCCAAAGCTTTGTCCTGACGACCCTGGCCTGGACCATTGCCGCGGCATTTGGAGCATTGCCGTTCTGGTTTTCCGGAGGCCTGGACTACACCTCCAGCTTTTTCGAGGCAATGTCGGGGATCACCACGACAGGCTCTACGGTGCTCACCGATTTGAACAACGCACCGCCCGGCATCCTGGTGTGGCGCGCCATGCTGCAGTGGTTGGGGGGCGTAGGCTTTATTGTTTTGGCGGTGTCGGTTCTGCCGATGCTTCAAGTGGGCGGCAACCAGCTTTTCAAGACGGAGTTCAGCGACCCTTCTGGCAAGGCATCGCCGCGGATTGCTTCTTTGGCGAGCGGGATCGGCATGGTGTACGTCGGCGCGACGGCGCTGTGCTTTGTTGCCTACTGGGCCGCGGGGATGTCCGGCTTTGATGCTGTAGCCCATGCCATGACCACAATTGCCACGGGTGGCTTTTCCACGGCCGATGCGTCGATCGGACATTTTGACAACGCCAGCATCGAGTGGATTGCAACACTGTTCATGATTGTTGGGAGTCTACCGTTCGCACTTTTGCTGGTGGCCTCGCGCGGCGAGCCGTTGCGGGTGCTGAGAAGTAGTCAGGTGCAGTGGTTCATCGGCATCCTTGTTGCCAGCACTGCCGCGATTGCCTTGTGGCAAGCCTTCGCAAACGACGAGTCTCTTGGCCACGCGATTCGGTCGTCGGCATTCAATGTCACCTCGATCATCACCGGCACCGGTTATGCGAGCGAAGATTTCTGGAAGTGGGGCACCTTCCCCGGCATCGCCTTTCTGTTTTTCATGTTTGTCGGCGGCTGCGCGGGTTCGACCTCGTGCAGCGTCAAGATTTTTCGCTATCAGGTGCTCTTCTTAGCGCTGAAAGCACAACTGGAACGCTTACTGCGGCCGCACCGCGTCGACGTCGCCCACTACCAAGGCCAGCCATTACCGGACAGCGTGACGGACTCGGTCTTTGCCTTCTTCTTCCTGTTCTTATTGTTGTTTGCGATGTTAGCCTTCGCATTGTCCACGTTGGGTCTTGATTTTGTCACTGCGGTGTCGAGTGCCGCGACCGCGATTACGAATGTGGGCCCCGGCCTTGGTGAGATGGTGGGTCCGGCGGGAACCTTTGCCAGCGTCCCGGATGCAGCCAAATGGCTTCTCGCTGGCGGCATGCTTTTGGGGCGACTTGAGGTTTTCACGGTGATCGTACTTTTCACCCGCCGCTTTTGGCGGACCTGATGCCGCAAGGGATGCCATGACACAGTTCACGCCGCTGGCGATGACAAAGAAACTTGTCTCCTATGACACAACCAGCCGCGACTCCAACCTCGACCTGATCGAGTTCGCTGCGGGCTATTTGAAAGGTCTTGGAGTAGACGCGACGCTGATCCACAACGCCGAAAAGACCAAAGCCAACCTGTTCGCAACTATTGGACCGACTGACGTTCCGGGGGTCGTGCTGTCCGGGCACACAGATGTCGTGCCGGTGGATGGCCAAGACTGGACCACCGAACCGTTCGAGCCGGTTCGGTCCGGTGGCCGCTTGTTCGGTCGAGGCACCAGTGACATGAAGAGCTTTATTGCAACCGCCCTGGCGTTAGCTCCGGACATGATTGCAGCAAACCTCAAAATGCCGATTCACTTCGCCTTTTCCTATGATGAGGAGGTCGGTTGCCTCGGTGTGCACGGCATCGTTTCTCACCTGAGCAAGATCTCACCCTTGCCGCGCGCCGTCATTGTGGGCGAGCCAACAGACATGAAAGTGGTCAACGCTCATAAAGGCGTTTTTGCATACCGAACATCGGTGCACGGCTTTGAGGCGCATTCAAGCGCGACGCACATAGGGGTTAACGCTGTGATGTACGCCGCTCAACTGGTTTCATATCTTTCGGACTTAGCCGCGGATCAGCGCGACAACCACGACGACCATCACCAGTTTGACCCCCCTTACACGACCGTGCACGTCGGGACGATCCGCGGGGGCACGGCACTCAACATAATTCCCAAGGAATGCACCTTCGTTTGGGAGTACCGCCTAATTCCCGGCGAGAACGAGG
>JAPKDI010000138.1 GCA_026421105.1 Alphaproteobacteria bacterium
TGTCAACGGGCGTGTTGAGGATCGGCAGTTCGATGGTAACCCGCGCTCCGATCACCGCGCCGTTATCGGCAAGACGGTTGGCTGCTGTAATCTGACCGCGATGGGCCTCAATGATCTGGCGCGAAATGCTGAGCCCAAGACCCGAATGGGTGCCAAATGCCTCGCCGTCCGGCCGTCGCGTGTAGAAGCGCTCGAACACTCGGTCTTTATGTTCGTCTGCGAAACCTGGTCCCTCATCATCACAGACGATCTGTATCGCATTTTCAGCTCGACGTAAGGCAAAGGATATTTTCGAGCCTTGTGGGCTGAAGGATCGCGCATTATCGATTAGGTTCCGCATCACTTGGCCGAGCCGATCCTCGATGCCAATCGTCATGAAGGGGCCCTCGTCGGTTACGGTGAGGTCAAACGACGCCTCACCGGCGTGCCCTGTAGCCTCATCGACTTCGACGATAGCCCCAAGCAGTCGGCTGAGATCAACGAGTACCATTTGGGTGCGTGACAGTTCAGCATCGAGCCGAGACGCATCGGCGATGTCACTGAGCAGCCTGTCGATTCGGCCAACGTCGTCGCGGATGATGCCGAGTAACTGCTCGCGCTGCGACTTATCGCGAGCGAGATCGAGCGCTTCGACGGCACTGCGCAAGCTTGTTAGCGGGTTTTTGATTTCATGGGACACATCCGCGGCGAAACTCTCGATTGCATCAAAGCGTTTATAAAGCGCCGATGTCATGTCGCGCAGCGCGCTCGACAAATCACCGATTTCGTCGGCGCGGTCTGAGAAATCAGGAATTTCAATGTCGCGCCCCGGCATACCTCGTACTCGATCAGCCGCCGCGGCAAGACGGGTTACTGGCCGGGCAATGGTGCGTGCCAGATAGAGCGATAGGGTCACCGTAATGGCCAGGGCAACGCCCGAGATTTGGAGAACCGCGAGGCGAAAATCGCGGACGCTCGCGTCGATGTCGGCCGTGTCCGCGGTCAACATCAAAGCACCGAGGACGCGCTTGAACGATTGAACCGGGAGGGCAACCGAGAGAACGACCTCCCCCTCCCGCACCCGCTGCGCGGCGCCAACAGTGCCCGACAAGGCGCCGACTACTTCGAGATAATCGGTTGCTGTTTGGGTGCCGCTTTCAACATAGGTCGGCAGCCGCGGGCCGCCCGTGATCTGTCGCCAAACCTCGATGGCGCGTTCGTAGGCTCTTTCGATCGGCGATAAGACTTGGACGGGAGGAAGGAGCGCGAACTGTACTTCTCGGCCGGCTTCAAGAAGACTTCGACTATCCGCGATCAGCGCGTTGGTCTGATCGAAAACGCGCGCACGCTCCTTTGTTGGTTCGATTAGGCGGCGCAGGAGTTGTCCGGTGGTGACCGGGTCAAGCGTCGGCGCTTCCGGGTCGGCGTCCATAGCGGCCTCACCGAGCGCGCCTGCAATGATTTCGCCTTCCGTTTGGAGGGCAACGATTTTTGCATCGATCAGACCGTCACGAATCTCGTCGAGATAGAAGAGGCCGCCCACCAGAAGAAACAGGGCCAATAGGTTGAGCGCAAGAATTTTTGTTGTGATCGATCCGAGCCGTCGCCGCGGTCTGGATTCGTATCGCCTGGGTAGCGGGGTCGAGTCACTCACTATTTGAGATGGCCTGTGGTTATCGTTACGCGATAGTGAGCGATCCGCCGACACGACACCCTATTTCTCGCGGAACCGGTAGCCGAGACCGTACAGGGTTTCGATCGAATCGAACTCATCATCGACCTCGCGAAACTTCTTGCGCAGGCGTTTGATGTGGCTGTCGATGGTGCGGTCGTCGACATAGATCTGGTCGTCGTAAGCGGCATCCATTAGTTGGTCGCGACTCTTAACGTGCCCGGGGCGGTTTGCCAGCGCCTGCAGAATAAGGAACTCCGTAACGGTGAGTCGGACAGCCCGGTCGTGCCAAGTGCAGGCATGGCGCGCCGGATCCATGCTGAGGGGGCCGCGTGCGATCAAGGTATCGCCCCCATCCGAACCGTCGTCTTTGGAAGAACCGCTATCGGCGCGCCGCAGAACAGCGCGGATACGTTCCAACAAGAGGCGTTGCGAAAAGGGCTTCCGAATATAGTCGTCAGCCCCCATCTTCAGGCCCAGAACTTCGTCTATTTCGTCATCCTTTGACGTCAGAAAAATCGCTGGTGTTTCGCTTGTCTTTCGCAGACGACTCAGCAGTTCGTGTCCGTCCATGCGGGGCATCTTTATGTCGAGAATGACGAGATCGGCGGGCTTGCGGTTCAGGCCGGCGAGAGCCTCTTCCCCGTCGGCATAGGTGTCGACCGCAAAGCCTTCCGCTTCGAGCGCAATCGAGACAGAAGTCAGGATGTTTCGATCATCGTCGACAAGAGCAATTGTTGCGGCCACACCGTTCCTGGGATTTTAGTAGAAAGCGGTTCTATATGTGCATGAATCTAAGCATTATTGGGGCGAAATGCCATGACGTCGGATCAAAGGCGAACGAAGTCACGCCGTGACATCGTAAGAAACCGCCACATCAAAGCCGCGGTGACAAAAATCACACCAACAAATAGCCCGCCCATTAAGCCTGGGGCGCCTTTGTTGAAGGTGAATGCGAGTGCCGCGCCGATCGGTAGCATCAGAACCCAACCGCCAATAAATTGAACCGCGGTCGGTACCCAGACATCGCCGATCCCACGCAACGACGCCATCAAAACCGTCTGGGCGCCGTGAAAGATCAGTAGCCCGCCGGCGACCTGGAAGACCGGAACGGCAAGCGCGATCACGTCGTCTTCGCTAATATAAAGTCGTGCCATTGATTCTGGGGCGAGAATAAACACTAGCCCCATGACCGCGAGGACCACCGTGGCAAGACCCGTCCCAGACCATGCGGATAGGACTACCGATCGGCGATCCCCTCGCCCGACGGCCTGCGCCACGCGTACTGCTGTGCCGGCGCCTATACCGATTGCAACCATGAAAACCAAGCTGACCAACGAGTTTGCCGTTTGAAAGGCGGCGAGATGAGCTTTTCCGAGCAGGCCGGCGAGGATCGTCATTGCAGTGAAGGCAAGCGCCTCAATCCCGGTGGCTAGTCCCATCGGGTAACCAAGTCGGCGGAGTGTTTTGCCTTGTTGCCAGAGGCGTTGGACCGGACCGATAAACGCAAACTGCCGGAAGCTGGGGT
This sequence comes from Alphaproteobacteria bacterium, assembly GCA_026421105.1. Next base: position 3,180 of record JAPKDI010000138.1, read on the forward strand.
GGGTAAAGACATACGCCAGCAGGACCACCATCATAAGCCCGCGAACAATTGTGGTGGCGAGTTGTGCGCCTTCTGCGCCCATGACTGGCGCACCCCAATGGCCGAAAACGAAAATCCAGTTCACGCCGACGTTGGCGACAACGCCAGCTGAGGTGATGATCATGGCGGGGAGAGTTCGCCCCAGTCCTTCCAACAAGTTTACCACGCTAACCCAGACCAAATAGAACGGTAGCGAGGCACCGAAAATCGCCATAACGCGCCCGCCACCGTGCGCAAGTTCGGGAGATTGACCTAGTAACAACAGTAAAGGTTCACCCAGTACGGCGATCGGGATCAGCAGCGCCGACAGCAGCAATCCGTGGAGCGTGATTACGCGCCACAGGACGCCGATCTCACGTGCTTCGCCGGCGCCATAGGCTTGCGCGGTCAGAACCGGGGCACCACGCAACAGCCCGATGCCGAGCATCATTAAAAAGAGTTGGGGCCCACTGGCGATGCTGAAATAGGCGAGTTCATCCGTGCCGGCCCGACCCGACATGACCGTGTCGACGACAACGAGTCCAATGAAACCTGCGCGCGATACTACGACCGGCGCGCCGATTCGGACGGTCTGTGACAGATGTTGTGCAATGCTGGGGGTGGTTTTGGTCAACGGGGTCCTGCTGTCACTGGGGGCCTTTATGTCGGGCAAGCCTAAGGCGTGATGCCCTTGAGGCGCGATGGTTCAATCAATACGGTTCAGCCATTCAGGAGGCAACGCCGTGTCAGCGGAAAACGGAGCGATTAGCCTTATTCGGCGCACGGTGCGCAATTCTCGTACCGCGTCGCTGGGGACGCTGGACCGGGGCGCGGCGGGACCGCCCGGCGCGCCGTTCGTTTCGCTCGTTCAAGTCGCCGCCCGTAGCGATGGCTCCCCAACACTTCTTCTGTCGACGCTTGCGGAGCATACCCAGAATGCCCTGGGCGACCCGCGTGCGAGCTTGTTATTTGACGGCACTCAGGGATTACCTCGCCCACTGACCGGCCCCCGAGTGACGCTGCAAGGCACCTTGGTCGAAACAACGGACCAACTGGCCCGCGATCGCTACCTCGCGAAACATCCGGAGGCGTTTGAGTACGTCGGGTTTTCCGATTTTGCGTTCTATGTCTTGGTGCCGGTCAGTGCTCATCTGGTTGCTGGATTTGGGGCCATTCACTGGCTTCCTTGGGCCGACATCGCGCCGCTTGGTTAGCCAAGCGGCGCCTTGGCAGAAATCGAATGGGCCTCCCCAATCACATCGACACTGGCCACCGAGTCCCAGTCGTAGGCTCTCCCGGAACAAGGTGCGTAGCGGGTGTCGCTCCCAAAGGGAACGAGCTTCGATGGGAAGGGCGAAGCCCCGCATCATATGTGGGCAATTGGTGGCGTCACGAGACGACGTTCGTGACTCGATGGTCCGACGCACCGAGCTGAACAAAGGATCAAGATTATCCCCAACTATTGGCCCGCCAGCGTCCCTAAGCTGTTGCGCAGAATTATGCGGCTATCTAGGTTTGACCATCGCAGAAAAAGCGCAGGAGGTCTGGGTGCCCA
>JAPKDI010000139.1 GCA_026421105.1 Alphaproteobacteria bacterium
GAAGCCGCCGATGCCCCAACGCTCGCGGCAGATCACGCATCAGGCCGATCAAGCTCCATCCTGTCCCCGCTGCGCGCGCCGCCTGCGCAACCGCGGGATCCTTTACGCCGAGAAACATCATCAGCAAAACGTTGAGCGCGCCCGCCGTCCGGGCACCGTATTGCACGAGTTCCGCCATGTTCGCGGGCGGCACCTCCGCAAGGTCGCCTCCGCGCGCATCGACGACGGCGAGCAATGTTGGCAACGGAACGTCTGCTCCCAATGTCTCCGCGAGTGCCTGGGCAACCGGGTGTGCCGCGACAGTACCTGCACTCAACCCGGTGAGGGTGTCGCGCCAGAACTGAAGTCGCATCTCGCCCAACGCACGTTCAGATACCGCGTCGGGAATCCGCGCTAGCTCGAGATCAAGCGCAAACAAGGCGAGCGCGATGCGGCGCGTTGGTGGGGGCAACAGCGTCGTGACGAGATATCGATCAGCGTCATGTTGGCGCAACTCGTTCGCACAGTGCATCAACGCGTCGTCCGCCGACATCGGTGAACTCCTAGCACTGCCCTAAGGGGCAATATCACGCGGTTGCGAGGTAATTGAGAAACGTTCTATAGTTTTGTTGATTTTGATTCTACCACACAATATCTAGTGTGAACCTCTGAGGGAGGCACGTTTCTATGGGTTCTATTCTCCAAAATCTGCAGTCCACGATAATTGCCGGCGTCGTGTTGGCAATCGTGATGATTGCAGTCGTCGTCGGCTGGCACGGCCAAGGCCTCGAATTCGACACCAATTGGTGGTCATTCCTGTTCCGCTGGCTGCACGTCCTCTCTGCGGTAATGTGGATTGGCCTGCTCTGGTACTTCAACTTCGTTCAAATTCCGACGATGCCGAAGGTTCCAGACGAGTTAAAACCCGCCATTTCCAAACACATCGCGCCAGCTGCGCTGTTTTGGTTCCGCTGGAGCGCGATGGGTACCATCGTGACCGGCGTTATCCTGGCCCTGACCAACGGCTACTTCATCGATGCCGTTATCATTGGCCTAGATTCCGGCGTGGCCCGCCACACCGTCATCGGCATCGGCATGTGGCTTGGCGCCATCATGTTTTTCAACGTGTGGTTCGTGATCTGGCCGAACCAAAAGAAAGCACTCGGCCTCGTTGAAGCCGATGCGGACGTTAAGAAAAAGGCGGCACGGACGGCGATGCTGTTCTCGCGGACCAATACCCTGCTCTCGATCCCCATGCTTTATGCCATGGTTTCCGCGCAGAACCTTTACTAGGCGTAACAAACGCCGTGAGACGGAAGGGGCCTTCGGGCCCCTTTCTTTTTGCGCTGGCTAGGTCTTCGGAGCAAGTGGTTGGCCGGCAAACAACGCGTGCCTACCACAAGGAAGCAGTAAGCACCCGGACACGCCCGGGAGCGTAAACCGCGGGTTTTCAAAAACGTCTGCGTACCCCGATTGCGCGACCGTGCAGCAAAGCCGGCTTCCTCGGCGTGGACCACCTAGATCCCTGCCGCGGGATTGGCCAGCATTAGCGCCCCTGCGCGGTTCGCCGCCATCGCTACACGCTCATCGTAGGGAGAAAAAACCGATACCATTGTGCCTGCCTGTGCATCCGTGACCGAAGTCAGGGTCACAACCACCGTCACCTCAATGCCCCAGACAGAAATGATGCAACTAAAGATGGCAGCCGCTAGCCGATGATAGCTCCGGTTGGCACCCGGGTAGTCAGGAGAGGGGTCGATCTTACCTAAGTGCTCGCGATCACGGTCCGCCCAACACGCTGTAATGTGCGCCTAGTTCAGCGCAATCAGCGCCGCGGCAACGCGGCGGCCTTCAGCCATCAGGATATTGTAGGTACGGCAGGCGGCGCCAGTATCCATCAGGTCGATCCCGATTCCGGCTTCCCGCAGCCCAGCACGGTGATGCGCCGAGAGTGGCTGTATCGAGGGACCACAGCCCATCAACAGAAGTTCCACATGGGGTACGACCTCAGTGATTGCCAGCAAATCGGTGAGCGTTAGGTCGCTCCAGGTTTTGGGTTCAAAAGCAACGATTTGTTCGGGAAAGACCAAGACGGAGCCGTCATGGCGTTCGCCGCTGATCAGGAAGCCTCCCGCACCATAACTATTGATAACTTGGTGCCCATGCGGAACCAGCGGGGTAACGTCCATCAGTGCTAGGCCGGGGTCGCGTCGCTGGCGCTCTCGTCGGTTTCTTTATCGAATACCTCGCGGCGAACGCCTAGGTACAGCAAGACCGGTGCTGCGACGAAGATCGACGAGTACGTCCCAATCACAACGCCCCAAATCATTGCGAGAACGAACCCCGCGATCACTGGGCCACCTACGACCGCCAGCGCGATCAGCGCCAACAATGTGGTCACCGACGTGAGCGTCGTGCGCGACAGCGTGTCGTTGATCGATAGATCAATTAGCTCTTTAAGGTCAGTCTTCTTGTACTTGCGCAGGTTCTCGCGGACCCGGTCGTACACCACCACGGTGTCGTTCATCGAGTAACCTACGATCGTCAGAATCGCAGCAACAATCGATAGGTTGAACTCAAGACCGGTGATCGCGAAAAACCCGAACGTCAGAATAACGTCATGCACGAGGGCCGTGACTGCGCCAACTGAAAATTGCCATTCAAATCGAAACCAGATGTAGAGTAGCATTGCTCCCAGCGCGATGCCGAGCGCGAGCGCCCCCGCCCGCTTCAGTTCTTCTGAGACTTGAGGCCCAACAAACTCGACGCGGCGATACTCGATATCGCCGTCAACTGTGGCTTCCAACGCACGCTTGATCAGTTCGATTGCAACTTGCTGGTCGGCGTTGTCGCCATCCTGGCGTTGGACTCGAATAAGGACTTCGTCCGCTTCACCAAACTCCTGCAACGAAAAGTCGCCCAACTGAAGGCCGCCCAAAGCAACGCGCATCGTACTAATATTGGCGGGCCCTTGTGTCTTCACCTGAATGAGCGTGCCACCTCGGAAATCAATCCCGAAATTCAGTCCTAGAATGACCAACAGCACAATCGAGAGAACTCCCAAAAGGCTGGAAAAGCCAAAGGCTGTTCTACGCAGCCGCATGAACGGCACATTCGTTTTATCGGGGACGAGTTTGAGATGCCAAGCCATTGTCGCGCGCCTAAATTGGCAATGCTGTTGGCCGCCGCCAACGCATCCAAGAAATTACGATCAAACGCGTCAGCGTTATGGCGGTGAACATCGAGCTTGCGATCCCAAAGGCTAGCGTGACGGCAAAGCCTTTGATCGGACCTGAGCCAAACTGGAACAGCAACACCGCGGCGATCAGTGTCGTCACATTCGCATCAATAATAGTGGTCAACGCGCGGGCATAACCTGCATCAAGAGCAGCAATCGGCGTCTTCCCGGTTCGCACTTCCTCCCGAATGCGTTCGAAAATGAGGACGTTTGCGTCGACCGCCATCCCAATGGTCAGAACTACACCTGCAATACCCGGCAGCGTGAGCGTGGCCTGCAGCAACGATAAACCGCCACCGATCAGGATCATGTTCACAAGGAGCGCAATGTTGGCGACGATCCCAAACATACCGTAGGCCATCACCATGAAGACCATCACTGCGAGGAACGCAATGACGCTGGCCAGTTCTCCGGCTGCGACGGAGTCCGCGCCGAGCCCGGGCCCGACCGAGCGTTCCTCAAGGATATTTAGCGGTGCTGGCAAGGCACCCGCGCGCAACAAAATCGATAAATCATTTGCTTCTTGCACAGAGAAGCCGCCAGAAATTATCCCTGAGCCACCCAGAATAGGCGAGCGGATCACCGGCGCGCTGATCACTTTGCCATCGAGAACGATGGCAAAGGGTCGCCCGACATTATCGGTGGTCACTTTCCCAAAACGGCGCCCACCAGCCGTATCAAAGCGGAAACTTACCGCCGGTCCGCCAGACTGTTGGTCGAATGTTGTCGACGCGTTCGTCAGGTTTTCACCACTGATTATGATTTCGCGCTTAACGATGTATTCGGTTTGGCGATCGGAAGAGCGCGCATCGGCTGGCAGAGCGACCGAACCTGGTGGTACACGCCCGCCCGGGCGGGCGTCCAAGTCGACAAGTTGGAATGTCAGGCGGGCGGTTTGCCCAAGCAGGCGCTTGATCCGATCCGGATCATCGACACCTGGCAGTTGGACCAATATCCGATCTTCACCTTGGCGCTGGATCGACGGTTCCCGCGTACCAGTCTCATCGATCCGGCGCCGGACAATCTCGATCGATTGCTCGACCGCCGCACGGCGGCGTTCGGTTATCGCCTCATCGGTCAGTGTGAGGCGCGCTATACCTTCGTCATCAACCCTCACATCAAGGTCACGTGCACCAACAGCCAAAAACGCGTTGGTAACAATAGGCTGAGACAGAGCCCGCAACACCTCTACCGCATCGTCGCGTTGTTCCGGATTCGTCAGCCGGACACGCACGCCATTTTGCTCAATCCCGATACCGGTGTAGCTCACACGCTCGGCGCGCAGTGCCCGTCGCACTTCGCTTTCCAATGACTCCAAGCGTTCGCGAAGCACGGAATCGACATCGACCTCAAGTAAGAGATGCGATCCGCCCTGAAGGTCGAGACCGAGGTTGATCTGCTGATTCGGCAGCCAACCAGGCCACTTCTCGACGCTATCGCGCGGAAAGAAGTTGGGCAGCACAAAAACTATGCCGGCCGCCACAATGAGCGCCACCAAAGTCGTCTTCCATTTCGCGAAT
>JAPKDI010000140.1 GCA_026421105.1 Alphaproteobacteria bacterium
ATCGTGGGGCCGATGATCGTGTTTGCTTTTGCGGTGGGCTTCATATTTCCGTTGGGCACGGCGAGCGCGCTAGGGCCGTTCCCGTTGATGGCCGGCACGGCCGCCGCGCTGCTGGGGTTCGTCCAGACCTTGGGGGGGGCAGGTTTTGGCATTACGTCCGGTGCGTTTTACGACGGGCGCGCCGTCGGTATGACATCCGTCATGGGGGCAGCCGTCACGCTGGGCTTGGCGGCCTATTTCTTTTTTCTTTGGCGGCGACCCGCGGAAGGTTCCGAGATCGGCGTCGCGACGCCAGACGGGCCGCCTTCCGTTTGACCAGTGGCCCTAGGTATCGATGTTAGTAACGTTGAGCGCGTTTTTTTGAATGAACTCGCGGCGTGGCTCGACAACATCGCCCATCAAGGTTTCAAACAAGTCCGAAGCCTGGTCGACCTGCGAAACGCGGACCTGTAACAAGGTGCGGGCCGAAATATCCAGGGTGGTTTCCCAGAGTTGATCCGGATTCATTTCGCCCAAACCCTTGTAGCGTTGGACCTGAAGCCCCTTGCGCCCGAACGCCATGATGGCATCAAGCAGGTGCGTAGGTGAACGGATGATCCTTGTCTCGTCTTTGCGGCGCAGTACGCCACGACGCTGATAGGTTGTTTGTAGACTGACGGACATTTCGTGCAGTTTGCGGGCATCCGCCGACCGAATGAGTGGACCATCGATCACCTGAACTTCGGGAGCACCGCGCAATTCACGGTTGAAGCGTAGGCCGCCGTCTTCAGTGGGTTCACCCAGCCAGCCCTGCTCCTCGTCGGGTGAAAGCTGGTTGAGGCGCCTGGCGACGTAGTCTGCCGCGGCGCGGGCCTGCTCGGGATCCGCCAGGACATCAGGACTGAGTGCGCCGGCAATCGCGGTCTGTTCGACCGCATCCCACGCGTAGCGCTTGGACAGAGCGCCAACCAGCTTGCGGCATTGGCGGGCCTGATCGACCAGCCGGATGAGATCCGGTCCGGCCACCTCGGTCTCGTCGTAGAGCGTTAATACCGCATCGGCGATGCCATCGGCGACGAGATATTCTTCCATCTCTTTCTCGTCCTTAAGGTAAGTCGACGACTTCCCTTGCGCGACTTTGTAGAGCGGTGGCTGGGCAATGTAGAGGTAGCCCTTTTCGATAATTTCGGGCATTTGCCGATAGAAGAATGTCAGCAGCAGCGTGCGGATATGTGCGCCGTCGACGTCGGCATCGGTCATGATGATGATTTTGTGATAGCGAATTTTCGAGATGTCGAAGTCATCGCGGCCAATGCCTGCGCCGAGCGCCGTGATCAACGTGCCGATTTCGTTCGAGCCCAGCATTTTGTCGAACCGAGCGCGTTCGACGTTGAGGATCTTGCCGCGGAGCGGTAGGACGGCTTGGAACTTTCGATCACGGCCTTGTTTGGCAGAGCCGCCGGCCGAATCACCCTCAACGATAAAGATTTCAGCCACCGTCGGATCGCGTTCCTGACAGTCCGCGAGTTTGCCGGGCAGATTGGAGACGTCGAGCGCGCTTTTGCGCCGCGTGAGTTCACGGGCTTTTTTTGCGGCTTCGCGCGCCGCGGCGGCTTCGACGATTTTTCCAGCGATCGCCCGGGCATCTGCGGGGTGTTCTTCGAACCAAGTGCCGAGCCGGTCGCCGACCAGACTTTCCACAACTGGACGGACCTCGGAAGAAACTAGTTTGTCCTTGGTCTGCGACGAGAATTTTGGATCGGGCACCTTGACCGACAGCACCGCGGTGAGACCCTCGCGGGCGTCGTCACCAGTGATCTGCACCTTGTCGCGTTTTGAGCCGGAGTGCGACAGTGCGTAGGTGTTGATAGTGCGGGTGAGGCCTGCGCGAAAGCCGGCGAGATGCGTGCCGCCGTCGCGCTGCGGAATGTTGTTAGTAAAGCACAGCACGTTCTCGTGGTAGCTGTCGTTCCATTGCAGCGCGAGTTCAATCGTGATGCCGTCGCGTTCACCCGTGACGACAACCGTTTGATGCAGGCCCTGCTTCTTACGATCGAGATGCTGCACGAAAGCCTCGACACCGCCGTCGTAATGCATTTCAACTACGGTTTCGTCAACGCCACGCGAGTCTTTGAGGACGATGGTGACGCCTGAATTCAGGAACGCGAGTTCGCGCAGGCGGTGCTCCAATGTTCCAAAATCGAAATCGATCTGCGAGAACGTATCAAGGGACGGGAGGAACGAGATTTCGGTACCGTGCTCTTCAGAATCGCCCACCACCTCAAGCACACCCTGAGGTTCACCGTGGATGTAGCGCTGGTAATGTTCGTGGCCCTGGCGACGTATGCGCATGTCGAGCTGCGATGACAGGGCATTGACTACCGAGACACCGACACCGTGCAAGCCGCCGGACACCTTGTAGGAATTATCGTCGAATTTTCCGCCGGCGTGCAAGTGGGTCATGATGACTTCGGCAGCCGAGACGCCCTCTTCTTCGTGGATGCCGGTGGGGATGCCACGACCGTTATCGGATACTGAGCACGAGCCGTCGGCGTTCAAGACGACGTCGATGCGATCACAATGACCGGCGAGCGATTCATCGATCGCATTGTCGACGACTTCGTAGACCATGTGGTGGAGCCCCGAACCGTCGTCGGTATCGCCTATATACATCCCAGGGCGTTTACGGACAGCGTCAAGCCCGCGCAGCACCTTGATGGAGGTGGCGCCGTAGGCGTCTTCGGCGGCGCGTTCTTCAGCGTGGTCAGTCATTCTGTATTCCTGTGATGGCGCCGTCCGTCACGTCGAGGAACAGCGCGCGTGCACCAAGGGGCGCGAAAACATCTTTGTCGGTTCCGGTAAGCCAGGCCTGGACGCCCATGCCGAGTACTTGGTCAAACAGTGCGACCCGCCGGGCCTCGTCGAGATGGGCAACGATTTCATCGAGCAACAAGAGCGGCGCGGCGCCGGTGCGCAAGGCTGCGACCCGCGCGTCGGCCAACACGATAGAGATCAGCAGTGCTTTTTGTTCGCCGGTCGAGCATTGGCGGGCCGGTAGGCCTTTGTCTAGATGGGTAACCGCGAGGTCGCTGCGATGGGGACCTACGGCCGCGCCACCGGTCTCGGCATCCCGGCCGCGTGCTGCGGTGAGCGCATCGCGAAAAGTTTGTTCGGCATCAAGCGCGGCCTGGTCATCGAGCATGGCTTCGACGCTGCCGTCGACCGCGATGGCGGCAGCCGGAAACGGTCCGATGGCGGCGGCCAGCGCGACGGACAATCGGCTCACCGCTTCTCGGCGCGCTGCTGCGATCGCCACGCCATATTCCGCCATCGTGTTTTCCAACGCGAGGACCCATTGATCCGATCGTTGGCCCGACTTGAGGAGGCGTGAGCGTTCGCGCAAGGCCCGTTCATAGGCCGAAACTCGCGTCGCATGGCGGGGGTCAACACCGTAGACCAGTCGGTCGAGAAAGCGCCGACGAGAGGCTCCGTCCTCTTGGAACAAGCGATCCATTTGCGGGGTGATCCACTGCATCGCAATAGACTCAGCAAGCGCCGCCGGCCCGCGCATCGTTTCACCATCGATGCGCACCTGGCGTCGATCTAGTGGTCCGGTTGCGGTGGGTTCGGATGAGACAGTACCGGTGCCAATCTCCACGTCACCGCCGGGCGTACCATCCACCGTTGCCGCGACGGCCCAACCACGCGTGCTATCGCGCCGGATGACATCGCCAAAACGCGATCGCCGCATGCCACGGCCGGGCGAGAGATAGGAAATGGCTTCGAGAATATTTGTTTTGCCCGCGCCGTTAGGACCAGTCAGCACGACGCAGCGTTCGTCGGTGTCGAGGCGAAGATGGGCGTAACAGCGAAAATCCGTCAGCGTCAAACGACGTAAGAAATACGCCGGAACCGGGGGGACCGCAGCAGGAGGTGGTGCCTCCGCCATGTTATGCGCCATGGCCAATCGGGTCTCTAAACCCGCATCGGCATGAGAACGTACAGCGCGCGATCGTCGGCAAGGTCGCGCAAGATGGTCGGCGATACGGCGTCGGCGAGGTCGAGCCGCGCAACGTCGCCGTCGATTTGGCTAGCGATATCGAGCAAATAGCGCGAGTTGAACCCAACCTCGATGGCCTCGCCGGGATAACTGACGACGAGCTCTTCATCGGCGCTGCCGCTGTCGGGACTGTTTACCGACAAGTGCAACTTTTCCTTTTCGAGCGTGAGCTTGATCGAACGCGACTTTTCGGTGGAGATAGTTGAGACCCGATCAACTGCCTCAGCAAATTGCTTGCAGTCGACTTCAAGAATCTTGTCGTTGCCTGACGGAATGACGCGCTTGTAATCCGGGAAGGTGCCATCAATGAGCTTGGTGGTGAGGACTGTTTTGCCAAAGGCGAACCGAATCTTGGTCTCCGACAACGAGACTTGCACAGGTTCGTCGACCTGATCGAGTAGCCGGCGAACCTCAAGAACCGCCTTGCGCGGCACGATCACACCGGGCATCGAGGCCGCGCCATCCGGCAACGGGCAATCGACTTGGGCGAGCCGGTGGCCATCAGTCGCGACCGCCCGCAGCATCGGGATGCCATCGGCCTCCGCTGCGTGGAGGTAAATGCCGTTGAGGTAGTAGCGGGTCTCTTCCGTCGAAATCGCGAAACGGCTTTTGTCGATCAGGCGCTTGAGTTCC
>JAPKDI010000141.1 GCA_026421105.1 Alphaproteobacteria bacterium
GCTGAGGCAATCAGGACAGTGATCGCCGCCGAAAGGGCCACACAAAAAGCACGAGATCGGTCGAGCTTGGTGATCTTTTCGCCGACAACCCGGATAAGTTTCGGGCCGTATAGCCCGAGACCTGCCGCGATCCCGATGGCACCGACCGCCATAATCCAAAAAGGCACCGACGCGGACGCGGCAATCTCACCGCTCGACAAGGTGCTGACGATTGCGGCCAACGGCCCGATGGCATTGGCGACATCATTTGCACCATGTGCAAATGACAGCAGCGCAGCGGCAAAAATTAGGGGGATCGTGAATAGGTTGCTCACAGACCGGCGTCTATTTTCCATGCCGACCGCGGCACGGTTCACGAAATACCGCACGACCAAGTAGCCAACTACAAATGCGATCAACCCACTGATTGCCACCATGGTCATATCGACCGTGATGATCCGCTTAAGCCCCTTGATCATGAGGTACATGGCGAACGCCGCTGCCATGACTGCGACAAAGACCGGCACCCATCGTTGCGCGGCCGCGACTTTGTCTTCTTTGAAGATCACGAGATACTTGATCGCGGCGAGGAACCCTGCGGCAATGAGCCCACCGAGCACGGGCGAGATGACCCAACTCGCGGCAATCTCTGTCATCTTGCCCCAATCGACCGCGCTGAGACCCGCTGCGGCGATACCGGCCCCCATCACGCCGCCGACGATGGAGTGCGTCGTCGAGACCGGCGCACCCAAGAACGTCGCGAGATTGATCCACACCGCCGCCGCTAAGAGCGCGGCCATCATGGCCCAGACGAATACCTCGGCGCTGGGAATGGCTGTCGGGTCAATAATGCCCTTGGAAATCGTCTTGACGACATCGCCACCCGCGATGATCGCGCCGGCGGCCTCAAAGACGACTGCAATCAGCAGCGCGCCAAGAAGCGTAAGGGCGCCCGACCCCACTGCGGCACCGACGTTGTTGGCAACGTCGTTGGCGCCAATGTTGAGCGCCATGTAGCCACCGATAACGGTGGCTACAATGATGAGTGCGTTACCCTCGAAGGTACCGGCCTGGATCACGGCAAATGCCAAGACACCCAGTAGGAAGAGCACGCCCAGCCCGAGATTGAAGTTCTCGCGGCCAGCCTGGTAGCGCGCGTTTGCGAGGCGAGAGTATTTCTTTAGATCTTTGTCGAGTGCCGATTTTCCGGCCATCCGCGTGTTCCCTGGAAGAGTTTATCTTTACGGCACGCGGCGCACCGTATGGCCATTCGATGACAGTTTTATGACAGTCGAAACCATTTTGTCATGAGTCGGGCATTTCGGTTGGCGTTGTGAAAATACCTGACAGCCCGCCATCGACAGGTAGGCTGATCCCGGTGATGTACGCCGCATCGTCCGACGCCAGAAACACGGCTGCTTTCGCAATATCCCAAGCCGTTCCCATCCGCCCCATCGGGGCCATCGCATGACGATGCCGCACCACCTCATCCCAGTCGCCGGCGTAAGCGTCCTTGAAGGTATGCACGAGCGGTGTATCCATGAGGCCGGGTTGCACGCAATTGGCCCGAATACCCTTGCGGGCATATTCCATTGCAACGTTTTGGGTGAACTGCTTCACCGCGCCTTTGGCCGTGTTGTACACGACGCTGGGAAAACCAGCGTAACGCTCAGCCGAAATGGACGAAATATTGGTGACGACACCCGATCCCTGCGCTTCCATGATCGGCAGGACGTATTTGCAGGCGAGAAACATCGACTTGACGTTTACGTCCATCAGTCGGTCCCATCGATCCTCGGGCAGATCGACTGGGCCGCCGATTTCGGTGATGCCCAGATTGTTGTGCAGGACGTCGACCCGACCGAATGCCGCCATGCAGGCATCAACCATCACGCGCACAGCATCAGCATTGGCACCGTCGGCGGTATGCGCCAGGCACGTATTGCCTTCGTCCGCGATCAAACGGCGGGTCTCTTCGACCGCATCGGCGTTGATGTCGACGGCAAAGACGTTCGCGCCTTCACGGGCATAGAGAACCGCTGCTGCCTTCCCGTTGCCCACGCCGGGCCCAATCGAGCCTGCGCCCACCACGATCACAACGCGGCCTTGAAGTCGTCCGCTCACCGATTAGCCCGTTGAGTCGCGTTCAAAATAGTCATGGTATTTGTCGGGCAAATTTTCCATCGCAAGGACCATAAAGACATCGGTCGTCCCGAACTGGTGATCAATCACGGCGCCGTCGCCACAGACACCGCCCAACCGAAGATAGGCCCGGAGGAGTGCAGGCACTTGCCTAATCGCGCCCCGCGCGCTGATGTCCTCTTTGGCAATACGATCCATCGGCACATGCAGTTCAGGCAGAGCCCGCACGCGAAGTTCTGGCGGCGCGAGGTGATAGTGGTAGAGGTACGATAGCGGCAGCGCTAACGCTTCGGGGTCAGTGCCGTGGAAACTGGCGCAGCCAAAAATCCGCTCGATACTGTTGTCTCGGTAATAGTGCGCAAGACCGCGCCACAGCAATTCAACGATACGTTGGTTGCGGTAATCCGCGTGGACACACGAACGGCCGATCTCGGCGGCGATGCGGCCCCCGAAACCGGCAACAAATGACGTAATGTCATACTCGCCGGCTGAGTAGAAGCCACCGTGCTTCTCGGCATCCACCTGTAGCAGCATGCGGTAGGTCCCGACAATTTGCTGGTCCGCCGGGCGTTCACTATCGAGGACCAACAGGTGGTCACAAACCGAGTCGAAGCGATCCATGTCGCGGCGCACGGCGCGCATCTCAGCCGTCGGATCGGCCGACATTTCTTCGTAAAAGACGTGATAGCGCAGTCGCTGCGCCGCCTCGATGTCTGCCGGATCGCGCGTGACGCGAATCTCAAATCGCCCGTCAGCCGACAGCACGTGTTACCTCAATCAAGTTGCGCATTTTCACCGGAAGTCTGGCGTCCCCGACGCGCATCCTAGTCCTGAGATTGTGACGAAAGATGAAACGGGCTGCGATATGCCGCCCGCTTCACCGAACAAAAAAGGGCTAGCCCTTTTTGTCTTGTTCGACCGGCTTTGACTGAAGCGGTGCCGACTGTGCAGTCGTCATCTGCTTTTTGCTGGCCGTGTGCAAGAAACCGCCGCAACCCTGAGCAAGCACCGGGCCGGCAAAGCCCACAACGCCCACAACAACAGCGATCAAACCAAACTTGCGCATCATTCCCTCCTGGAATTGTTTGCGAAACGAACTCTACCGATGGTCGCTCGCCTGGGCAAATTGGTAGTGAAGTGCTTGACGCAGCCGGGACGAATCGCCGAGGGTCGCGCGATGATCGATCCTACGGCCTGCCCCATCTGCGAATCGCACGACCACACGCTATTCGCCCAAAAAGAGACCCTTATTGTCGTCACCTGCCAGGGCTGCGGGTTCATTTTTCTCGCGCCGCTTCCTCAGCCCGACGACAGTGTGGCGTTATACGACGATGCATATTCTGGCACCACCGAAGGTTATTTCGCCAAGGTTGAGAAGAAGATGCGTCGGTCTCGCGGACGCGCGCGCCGACTGCGGCGACTAACAAACGGCACGGCACCAAGGCTTCTAGACGTCGGCGCCAGTGGTGGGTTCATGGTTCAAGCCGCACGTGAAGTGGGATTCGACGCGCAAGGCATCGAGCTAGACCCTAAGTCCGTCGCCTTTGCCCGCGCGCAGTATCCGGGCAACGACTTCTTTCACGGCACGATCGAGAACTACCTCGAGACAAATCCGCATGCGGCGAACGCGTTCGACGTCATCTATTGCGCCGAGGTGATCGAACACGTGCCTGACGTGAACAACTTTGTCGCGGTGATTGCGCAGGTGATGAAGCCTGATAGTTGGCTTTACCTCACGACACCGGATATCGGTCACTGGCGGCGGCCGAAAGACATCGCGCAATGGGATGCGTTCGATCCGCCGGCGCATTGTTTGTACTTTGATCGCGCCTCACTGACGCGCTTGTTAGCCAAGCACGGGCTGCAGATTCTCAGCCGTGACCTTGCGCTAAAGCCAGGCCTCAAGGTGCTTGTCGGAAAAATATAGCTAGTTCGCGGCGTCTTTCGCCCACCAGCTTTCCAAAACAAACCCGTAAGTGGGGATCACGTCGGGCCGGGCGAACTTGTCCCAATAGGCAACCCGGTCGACTTGCTGATGATAGAGCGGTACCACGTAGTGGCCCGCGCGTAGCACGCGGTCTAGCGCCCGCATCCCGGTGACGAGTTGGCCCCGATCGGTCGAATTGGTAATTTGGTCGATCAGCCAATCGACAGCGGCACTCTTGATCCCGATGTAATTCCGGGTGCCGGTTTGGTCGGCCGCGGCCGTGCCCCAGTAATGGGCCTGCTCATTGCCGGGCGACAATGAGATGCGCCACGTATGGATGATCATGTCGTAGTCGTAGGTTTGGCGGCGGAACTCGTACTGCGCCGTATCGACAGTACGCACGCCAACCTTGATCCCGAGACGCTCCAGGTTGCGCACAAAGGTGAGGGCAACGCGTTCGTTCTCGGGGAAGACCAAAAGAATCTCAAACGAAAACGGTGTGCCGTCAGAAGCGCGCACCATCGCACCGTCACGCACTACCCACCCCGCCTCTTGAAGCAGGCGCCGCGCGATGCGCAGGTTACCGCGGACGTTGCCAGAGCCGTCCGTGACCGGCGGCATGG
>JAPKDI010000142.1 GCA_026421105.1 Alphaproteobacteria bacterium
TACCGGGTTAATCCGGACTCCGCAAAGCGGATCGCATCAGAAAACCAAGCCGTCCGCCAGGGGTTGGAGGCCAGCGCCCAGTCATTGGCTGATGTGCAGCCCGCCAATTTCGAAAACGCCCTCGACGGCGCGGTGCCCAAATGATCGTCGAACAATCCCTCGTCAAAACCGCAGACGCCATTGCGTCAGGTGAGATCTCGTCGCGTGAGGTGGTCGATGCCTGCCTCGCGCAAATAGAAACTCAGCAACCGCGCCTTAATTGCTTCACCTCGATCGATGCCGAAGAAGCACAACAGGCCGCTGCCGCCGCTGACGCTGCGCAAGCGCGGGGCGACACGTTGGGCCCGCTGCATGGCGTGCCGCTTGCCCACAAAGATCTGTTTTACCGCGCCGGAAAAATAGCGACCTGCGCGTCAGAGATCCGCCGGACTATGACGGTCGACACCACGTCTACTGCCGTCGCCCGGCTTGAGGCCGCCGGCTCCATCACGGTGGGCGGATTGAACATGGCTGAGTTCGCCATTGGCCCTACGGGACATAACCCCCATTGGGGTCACTGCCGCAATCCGTGGGATACCGACTACATCAGTGGCGGCTCGTCCTCGGGCTCGGGTTCGGCCGTGGGCGGCCGTTGCGTGTTTGGCGCGCTGGGTTCCGATACCGGCGGCTCGATTCGCTTGCCCGCGCATTTCTGCGGTGTGGTTGGCCTCAAGCCGACGCAGACCCGCATCAGTCGCTATGGCGCGATGCCCGTGTCGTTCTCGATGGATTGCTTCGGCCCGTTGGCGCGCACCCCGCGCGACGTCGCGCGCTTGATGCAAATCGCTGCCGGTTATGACGCGCAGGACCCGACCTCCTCACGCCAACCCGTGCCCAATTACGAAGCGGCGCTCACCGGCGACCTCAAAGGTCTCCGTGTCGGCGTCCCGCTCAATCACTTCTATGAACCGGGGGTCGACGCCGATGTCGAACGCGTCATGCGCGCCAGTCTCGATGCGCTCGTCGCTGCTGGCGCTGAGCTTGTTGAGATCCAAGTGCCCGACCACAAACCCTTCATCGATCTCGGCACCATGGTCACCTTCGTCGAGGCCGCTGTGGTTCACAAACAATGGATGAACGAACGCCCGCAAGATTACAGCCCGCAAGGGTTGGCAAGGCTCGAACTCGGCTTGGGCTATCCCGCCACGGCCTATCTCGAAGCGTTGCAAGTGCGCCCCGTCCTTGTGCAAGATTTCATCGATCAAGTTTTCGGTGTGTGTGACGTGCTGCATACGCCTACCAGTCCTTTCGCCCCTAAAACGGTTGAAGAGTCTGATGTGGGCGCGTCTGCCGATCTCGTGACGTTCCTCAACAACATTGGCCGTTGCACTCGCGCCGTCAGCTACCTCGGTCTCCCCGCCATTTCAGTGCCGGCAGGCTTTAGCGATACAGGTATGCCGATCGGCTTCCAACTTGTGGGCCGGCCGTTTGATGAGGCTGGCCTCCTGCGCACCGCCCACCTTTACGAGCAGTCGGTTGGTGGCTTATTGGGCGGCGTCACCCCCGATCAGCCGCGCGATCAGCGGACCACCTGACCACCTGACCACCTGACGAATAGCTGGCAGTTGGGGCTGGACCGGGCGGCCTTGGGATAGGCTGGATTCGACCGCGCCGGGTGCGCAGAATTGCCTGGTGGCAAAAAACATAAGGGGAGATCTATGGCGTATAGCCAACACACTGCCGAATTGGCTCAGGGCTCGGTCACCTACCACAAGGCCGGGGCCGGTCGCCCATTGCTCTATCTGCACTCTGGCGGCGGTTTCATGGAAACCAAAGCGGTCCAGATCCTGGCCGAACACTTCACGGTCTTCGCGCCCGTTGCACCGGGCTTCCAAGGCACGGCCATGCTCGACGGGGTCGATAGCATCAAGTCACTGGCGGATTTGTGGGCCACGTTCATCGATGATGTGATCGGCGCGGCACCGGCAGATGTCCTCGGCTATTCGTTCGGCGGATACACGGCAGCGTGGCTCGCGGCGGCGCATCCCGACAAGGTCGATCAACTGTTGCTCCAAGCACCGGCCGGCCTCGCGCCAGGCGGCGGTAGCGGCATCCCTGACGATCCCAAAGAGCGTGTCGGCATGCTCTACAAATACCCCGACCGAATGCCCGAGGGCATTCAGCCCGGCGCCAACTACGCGCAAAACCGCAAGGCTATCAAGCAATACATCAAGACAGGTTACGACGAAGACTTGGTGACGCGCCTTGACGACATCGCCTCGCTCTCGCTCATCGTGCTTGGCACCGATGACAAACTCGTGCCACAAGCAACCGGTCAGCTTCTCAAAGAAAGGCTCAATCGTGTGCACTTCATCTATGTCTATGACGCTGGGCATGGTCTCGAAATTGATCAGCCCGACCGGGTCGCTGAATTGGCACGCGATTTTTTTACCCGCGGCGAAGCGTTCCTAGTCAACGCGGGCCGAGACGGCGCCAACGTCACAACACGTTAGGGTCGTTTAGTATGAAGTTCGCCTATTTCCATCTCATGCCCTACACGGGCAAGAAGGACGAGACCACCGATTGGCCTGTCGCGAACAAGTTGTTCGACCCTGCGTTGGGTAAACATCTCTACGACACCTACCTCGAAAGCATGGTGCAGGCCGAAGCGGCGGGCTTTGACTGGCTCGGTTGCAATGAACACCACATGAGCCCCTACGGGATGATGGCCAATCCCAACCTCGTTGCGGCCACGCTCATCCCGCGCACCACTACGGCAAGCCTCGCCGTCATGGGCCAACTTGTGCCGCTTCTCAACCCCATTCGCGTCGCCGAAGAATACGCGATGCTCGATGTCATGAGTGGGGGTCGAGTCATCGCAGGCCTCTTGCGTGGCATCCCGCACGAATATGTCGCCTACAACATTCCGCCCGACGAATCGCACGGTCGGTTGTCCGAGGCCATCGACCTGATCATAAAAGCCTGGACCGAACCCGAGCCGTTTGGTTGGGAAGGTGAGTTTTACCAATACCGTGCGGTGTCGATCTGGCCGCGGCCAATGCAAAAACCCTATCCGCGCATTATGATGTCGTGCTCCAACGAAGTGTCGGCGCGCGTAGCTGCGCAAAAGGGCGCGATGTTCGGCCTTGCCAATCTCCAAAACTTTGACCATGCGCGCAAACTCATGCAGGTCTACCGAGAAGAAGCCAAAGACCACGGTTGGGAGCCGACGCCCAATGATTTTGTCATCGCGCTTACCGCGTCGGTGGACGAAGACATAGGCCTTGCCAAAGAGCGCCTCACCGAAGGCCGCCGTTATTTCGCCAATGTCTTAGGCGGGGGGCTACGCACGGCACAAAAGATCGTGCTGCAAAAAACGCGCTACATGGATGATGACACCCGCAGCAAGTTCCAAGGCGCCGACAAACAGGCCAAGATCTCCGTTGATGATCTCATCAACGAAGGCATCGTTGTTTGCGGCACGCCGGAGATGGCCGTCGAGCAGATTAAACGCGTGCACGGCGAGCTTGGTATGGGCAACGTTAACATCAACATGAAGGTCGGCAATATCCCCGACACCGCGATCACCAATCAGATCAAGATCTTCGGCGAGAAAATTCTACCGCAGGTCAAACACCTTTAAGGTAAAACCACGATGGTCGAATTCACCAAAGAAACCGTCAGTATGCTCGGTGGCAACGTCGTCTTTCAACGTGGCGGATCGGGCGAACCAATCCTCTATCTCCACGGTGCCGGTGTCGTCAATCAGGTCGTACCCTTCATGAAGCACTTGGGCGAGAACTTTGACCTAATTGTGCCGCAGCATCCTGGGATGGGTGAATCGGATGCGGCGACTTGGCTCAACAACATGCATGATATGGCGCTGTTCTATCACGACTTCATCGACCGTCTTGGGCTCGAAAACGTGCATCTCATCGGCACGTCGATTGGCGGATGGCTTGCCGCGACGGTGGCCTACCTCAACCCCGCGCCGTTCAAAAGTGTCACACTTGCCTGCGCCGCCGGCCTCAATGATGCCAGCATTCCCAAGCCGCCTGTGTTCGGGATGACGGCCGCCGAGACGCTGCGCTTTGTCATTCACAATCAGGCTCTGGCCAAGTCGATGATTGCCAAGATGCCGCCGGGCCTCGACGACATGCCCAACACCAAGAAAAGCAAAGCCACCACACAAATCATGGCCGGCGAAGCGCGCCACGATCCGTCAATGCCGACCTGGCTTCACCGCCTCAAAATGCCGGTGCATATTATCTGGGGGAAACAAGACCGCTTGTCGCCGGTGCAATATGCCGACGAATACAAAAAACTGTTGCCGCACGCCAAGGTCACGCTCTACGACGAGTGCGGCCACTTGCCGTACACCGAGTACCCGGAGAAATACGCCACCGACATTGCGACGTTCATCCAGACCGACACCAAATAGCGGGGCGGGGCGTTACTCAATTTGGCGGCAGGCTCGTCGTGGGTAGCGCTATCGCTAGCCAAGATTTGGCAAGACCCCGAGTAGAAAAATAGCGAGCCCGTCGCGGATCTCTGTGTAGTTCGACGAATCGAATAGCGCAACGGTTGCCTTAGCTCTTGGGCATAACAATGGCGAGGCGACGTTCTTCGTTGCGGGCGCTAATCGCGATTATCGCTTCGGTAGGATCGAATGAGACGCAGCC
>JAPKDI010000143.1 GCA_026421105.1 Alphaproteobacteria bacterium
CGCGTCGGGTCGAAGCACCTCACGCCGACCGGCTTCATGCACGGTGCAGCGGTCGTTGGCATCGCCGACACGGTCTGCGGTGCCAAGGGTCTAAGCCGGACGGTGCCATCGGCTTTACTACTATTGAGCTCAAATGCAATTTTCTTGGCACCGCAACCTCGGGTCTCGTTACGTGCGATGCGCGGATGATCCACGGCGGGCGCAATACGCAGGTTTGGGACGCCGATGTGGCCCGCGAAGACGGCAAGGTTATCGCGAGCTTTCGGTGCACCCAGATGGTGCTGTGGCCGAAACCCTAGCTCGGGGTATTCTCTAGACCATGATCCCGAACCAGTTGCCTGCCTTTGACTTCGATCTCGGTGACACTGCCGACATGTTGCGTGACAATGTGATGTCGTTTACCGCAGATCATGTCGCGCCGGTTGCGGCTGAGATGGACCAAACAAACATCTGGCCCGAAGGTCTTTGGCGCAAGATGGGTGATGCTGGCCTTCTCGGAGTGACGGTTGAGGAAGAATACGGCGGCGCCGGCATGGGCTATCTCGAACATGTCGTCGCGATGGAAGAGCTTAGCCGCGGCTCCGGGGCAGTTGGGTTGTCGTACGGCGCGCACTCTAACTTGTGCGTCAATCAGCTGCGTCTCAACGGCACCGACGAGCAGAAAAAGCGCTACCTCCCGAAACTTGTCTCAGGTGAACACGTCGGCGCCCTTGCGATGAGCGAGTCGGGTGCTGGATCCGATGTCGTCTCGATGAAATTGCGTGCCGAGAAGAAGGGCGACCGTTATGTCCTCAACGGCACAAAATTTTGGATCACCAACGGGCCTGTGGCAGACACGCTTGTCGTTTACGCCAAAACCGATCCCGACGCAGGTCCGCGCGGCATTACTGCCTTCATTATTGAGCGCGGTTTCGAAGGTTTCTCGACCGCGCAAAAACTCGACAAACTTGGGATGCGCGGCTCGGACACCGGCGAGCTGGTCTTTCAAGATTGCGAGGTACCGAGCGAGAACGTCCTTGGCGAGGAGGGCAAGGGCGTCAGTGTCTTGATGAGCGGTTTGGACTACGAACGAGCGGTGCTGTCAGGTGGCCCATTGGGCATCATGCAGGCCTGCCTTGATACCGTGGTGCCCTACGTCCATGAACGCGAGCAGTTCGGCCAACCGATTGGCGAGTTTCAACTCATGCAGGGCAAACTCGCCGACATGTACACAACCGCCAATGCGTGCAAGGCCTACGTCTATGCCGTCGCAAGGGCATGCGACAAAGGCCGTGTCACCCGCAAAGACGCGGCCGGTGCCATTCTCTATTCGGCAGAGAAGGCCACGCAGGTCGCGCTGGACGCAATCCAGTGCCTCGGCGGCAATGGCTACATCAACGAATACCCCACCGGTCGGTACCTGCGAGACGCCAAACTCTACGAGATTGGCGCGGGCACCTCGGAGATTAGACGGATGCTGATCGGGCGCGAAATCTTCGAAGAGACGAAGTAGGACGTCCCTAATGACGTTCGTTCTTGGAATGGTGACAGTCGAGTACCTCTTGACCGCCCTGATCGTTGTCCTAGTACCCGGCACGGGCGTCATCTACACGCTGTCGTACGGTCTGTTTTCCGGAATCCGTGGCGGGCTGCTGGCGGCGTTCGGATGCACGCTCGGTATCGTGCCTCATCTTTTGGCCAGTGTTCTTGGGCTCGCGGCAGTCCTGCACGCTAGTGCAATGGCTTTTCAGGTCGTCAAAATCGCCGGCGTCCTCTATTTGCTCTATCTCGCTTGGGGTCTATGGCGGAGTGCCGGAGATCTCGATCTCGGCGCGGCTGGCGCTGCTCGCCGCAGTTCGGGGGCGATCGTGCTGCGCGGTTTCCTGATCAATATTTTGAATCCTAAACTGTCGATCTTCTTTCTCGCCTTTCTGCCACAGTTCGTCGCGCCGGATGTTTCAAACAACTTGAGTCACATGACCGTACTCGGGGTGACCTTCATGGCCCTCACGTTTATTGTGTTCGTCGGATATGGATCAGCCGCGGGTATGGTGAGGGATCGGGTGCTCGCGTCCAAGCAGGTGCGCGAATGGACTCAGCGCGCTTTCGCTCTAGCGTTCGCGGGATTTGCCCTGCGGTTAGCTCTTGCGGACAGATAGAAATCCAACACTCCAAACAAAATCTGGGAGAACGCATGTCTCACGTCATCAAGAACCCCAACGATGTAAAAGCGGCCGTCGGTACAGGCTATCCGACGCCCCACGATGCGATTTGCAACATGCGGGAGAAGCACCGACTCGGGGATGCGACTGGGCTCACGAACTACGGCGTAAATTATGTCGTGCTTCCGGCGGGGCAGGCTTCGGCGCAGCGCCATTGGCACAAGGTGCAGGACGAGTTTGTCTGGATGTTGGACGGTGAGTTGGTTCTCGTCACTGATGCCGGCGAAGAACTGATGACGCCGGGAATGTCAGCGGGCTTTCCGGCGGGCGAACCAGACGGGCATCATCTGGTCAACAGAACCGATAAACCGGCGGCCTATCTTGAGATCGGCGACCGACTACCGGGCGACTCCGGCGCTTATCCTGACATCGACATGAAGTTCGAGTTCGACCACGAGGGCAAGCCGCACTTTCTCCACAAAGACGGGACGCCCTACTAGCGGACGAACTAGCGGCTCTCCCGCCGGATCGAATAATAGTTGCCGACGAAAATTATACCGGCGCCGACGAGCACTAGGACATCCACGCCCTCGCCATACGCAAGGAATCCTACCACCGCGATCAGCGGGAGGCGCAAGAAGTCGACTGGATTGACGAGTGAGACGTCGGCCAAGGTGAGTGCCTTGGCGAGAGAGTAGTGCGCACCCAACCCGGTCACACCGATGACGATGAGCCATGGTATTTCGTCGACGGTTGGTGCGGTCCAATCGAACGAAGCGCCGACGACTGCCATCAGACCTTGCAGCATTGACATCCATAGGAGGACGGTGAGAACGCTATCGGTGCGCGTCAGCCCTTTGGTGCAGGCATTGGCGATGGCAAAGCCGAACGCGGTCGCCACCATCATCCAAGTCCCTGGCCCAACGTCATTGAAGCCCGGTCGCAAGATGACCAAAATCCCCGCGATGCCCAGTACCAGGGCGACAACGCGGCCGACGTTCATTTTCTCGCCGAGAAACAACACCGCCAATACTGCAACCCATACCGGAGTGGTGAATTCGATTGCAAAGACTTCCGCCAGTGGAAGCAATGTGACCGCTGTGTACCAGCCAATCGTTGCCGCGAAATGGGAAACGTTGCGGAATAACTGAAGCTTGAGATTGGTGGTCTGAAACGAGCGAAGGCCCGCCCGGATCACAAAGGGGGCGAGGATCAACAGGCTCATGCCGTGACGTACAACTTGGAGTTCCATCGGGTTGTGCCGTGGTGCCAACTCGCGCGCCGCGATCGCCAGCAACGATAGCGAGGCCACCATCCCGAACATCCATAGGGCGCCGCGAAGGTTATCGGTCACTCGGTTGGCTCACGCATCATCGCCGCAGACTACCCTTTTTTTGGCAATGGACAGTGCCTCTCTGGCGACACGGTCTGCTCTGCTACTATGTGTGGACTTAGGGAGGATACAGGCATGAGCAGCGATCCCAAGACCCGCTACCCCAATCTACTGTCGCCGATCCAAGTCGGCCCAATGACCCTAAAACACCGCGCGACGATGAGCGCGCACGGCATGGGCCTCAACGACCGTACAGGGGGCGTCAGCGAACGACTGCACAACTACGTCGTCACCCGGGCGCTTGGCGGCGCTGCCATGTTGGGTACCGAGTCGGCACCAATCCATGAATCGACCAGTAACCGATCGCTCAACGTTCGCCTTTATACCGATGACGTGGTCCCGAGCCTGCGAAAACTGAGCGACGCCGTGCACGACGCCGGTGGGAAGATATCAATTACGCTTTGGCATGGCGGCCACAACGTGACCTTTATCGAAGGGCAGGCCGCCGTATCATCTTCGCCCATTCCTAGCATCACCCGCGAAACGCCGCGCGCCATTACTGCAACGGAAATCCGTGAATTAATCGCTGCTTACGGTGCGGCGACGCGGCGATGCCGCGAGGCCGGCCTCGATGCCGTAGAGGTGCAGACAGCAACGAGTTATCTGTTGGGCTCATTCCTGTCTCCCGCAATGAACCACCGGAAGGATGCTTATGGTGGTTCATTCGAGAACCGCGTACGCATCGTACAGGAGATCTGCGAAGAGGTGCGTGAGGCGGCCGGCCCCGATATGGCGGTGGGTGTGCGCACATCGACCTCCCATCACATTCCCTACGCGCCGGTCGACTACAGGCTCGAAGAGTCTGTGGCTGCGATGAAGTTATTGGCCGATGGCGGGCTCGTCGATTGGGTCAGTGTCATTTCAGGCTCGCGCTGGGCCGGCCACGAAACCATCCCGCCCATGAACATGAGCCGCAACCAACTGGCAGACGAAGCCAAACAGTTCAAAGCCGCGTTTGATGTGCCCGTTATCGTTGCAGGGCGTATTCGCTCCGCCGCAGATGCCGAGGAGATGATCTCAAGCGGGTGCGCCGACATCGTCGCAATGGCCCGTACATGGGTGGCGGAACCTGAATGGGCCAACAAGATCATCGAAGGCCGTGAAGACATGATCCGACCCTGCATGT
>JAPKDI010000144.1 GCA_026421105.1 Alphaproteobacteria bacterium
ATATGTACGCTCAAAAAAAGCGCATGAAGGCCGATGGCGCCGCTTAAGCGATAATATTGGGACAGAGCTGGTCCTATAGCTCGGCGATTTGATTCTTCAAGATAAACTTCCTCTTCTTCACCGCTGTAGTTGCAACGGGTCGTAAGGCTGTCGCTTCGCTAAAGACACAAGACCCGAATCGAGATCACGGTGCTCTGTACGGAGTTAGGCTAATCTTTGCTCAATTACGTCGTCCGCCATGAGGCATTTTACCATGTCACCTGTAGAACTGGCGGACCACGCCGACGCTGAGTCACTTTGGGATTTCTCGGTGCGAGTTTACGCCCGCCCTGGTGTTGAAGAGGCCTGCATCCGACTCCAAGAGGTTTGGAACGCCGACGTCCCGGTGCTGCTTTTCGCTTTGTGGCGGGGCAAGCGGGGCTGTGAGCTTTCGAACACGGACGTCCAGGAGATCGTTGACACCGTCACCGTTTGGCAACGCGAGGTCATTACGCCCATTCGTCAGTTGCGCCGGCGGCTGCGCGACGCTGACCTTCTAGCTCCAGAATTAACTGCCGGGATGCAAGCAGTCCACAAGGAACTCCAACAGACCGAACTCGGTGCGGAGCGGCGCGAATTAGAATACCTCGAGACAATTGAAGTTGGTGCGGCTGATGAACCCGGCGCGGCAACAATCAGGTCCAACCTCTCGACCTATCTCGATTTTCTTGATGTGTCGAAAACGGATCAGACGGCGTCCGGGTTGTTGGTTGACGCAGCATCCCTCTAAGACTCTGGAAAGGTTCTAGATTATTAGTCATTGCGGTATCATTTCTGTACTCAAACGGAGGTGCGCAATGAATGAACTGGCCGCGGTTGATCTCGATGGACTGAAGATCAAACACCACGAACTAGATGCCGTCATTTGGAAAGAAGAGCAACGCCAGATCCCGGACGAAGGTCGGATCGCAACTTTGAAGAAAGCAAAGCTTCAACTCAAAGACCGCATCGCACTCTTAGAAAAAAGGCCGCCTAAAGATTGCGGGCCATTTCCCGTAGTTTGAATTTCTGAACTTTTCCGGTCGACGTCTTTGGTAGGTCGCTAAAGACGATGGTCTTTGGCGCCTTGAAGTGCGCCATTCGATCCCGGCAGAAGTCGATGATTTCTTGCTCGGACGCGGTCTTGCCAGGCCGCAGCGCCACAAAGGCGCAGGGCGTCTCACCCCATTTCTCATCGGGACGCGCCACGACGGCCGCTTCGAGAACCGCAGGGTGCCCGTATATCGCGTTCTCCACTTCAATGGTCGAGATGTTCTCGCCACCGGAAATGATGATGTCTTTAGAGCGATCCTTGAGTTCGAGGTAGCCGTCTTCGTGCATCACGCCAAGATCACCAGAGTGAAACCAACCGCCACGAAACGCCTCTTCTGTGGCTTCCGGGTTTTTCAGATAGCCCTTCATCACCACGTTGCCGCGAAAGAACACTTCGCCCAACGTCTTGCCGTCCGAGGGGACTGGCGTCATGGTTTCAGGGTCGGCGACCATCGTGTCTTCAAGAACTTGGTAGGGCACGCCCTGTCTGGATTTCATCGCTGCGCGTTCTTCTAGAGGGAGAGAGTCCCACTCGCGGTGCCATTCGCTGACGACGGCCGGCCCGTAGGTCTCGGTCAGGCCGTAGAGGTGGGTAACGTGGAAGCCCGATTCTTCCATTTTGCCGATTACGGCAGCAGGTGGCGGCGCGGCGGCCGTCGCGATTTCAATTGTCCGGCCGAACCCTGGGTGCTCCGCTGCCGCCGAGGCGATCATGTTCATCACGATCGGCGCGCCACAGAGATGCGTCACCCCATGTTCCTCGATTGCTTCAAAAATCGCATCGGCCTCAACGCGCCGCAGGCAAACATGGGTTCCAACGTTGATGCTCAGCGACCACGTGAAACACCAACCGTTGCAATGAAACATTGGCAGCGTCCAAAGGTAGATCGGGTGCGCCGGCATATTCCACGCGAGAGTATTCCCTATCGCTAACAAATATGCGCCACGATGATGGTAGACCACGCCCTTTGGATTGCCCGTCGTGCCGGATGTGTAATTGAGCGAAATCGCATCCCATTCGTCCGCGGGCAGGGACCACGAGAACTCTGGGTCACCCGTTGCAATAAACGACTCGTAATCAGTTTCCCCGATCAGGTTGCCACCCTCGGCCAATGCATCGTCAATATCGATGACGAGAGGTTGGGTTTTTGCTTGGACCAGCGCCTCCTTGATCGTCGCGCTGAACTCGCGGTCGGTAAGAAGTACTTTGGCCTCGCCGTGATCCAGAGTGAACGCAATCGTTGCAGCATCCAACCGAACATTCAGCGTATTCAGTACCGCGCCGGTCATTGGCACACCGTAATGCGCTTCCAGCATTGCGGGCGCATTGGGGGACATAATCGCGACGGTGTCCCCCTTACCGATACCCGCTTTTTCCAGGGCGCTACCCAGTTGTCGACAGCGACGGTAAAAATCGCGATACGGCGTGCGTTGGTCGCCATGAATGATTGCGATGTGGTCGGGAAAGACATTGGCGGCGCGACGTAAGAAGGTGAGGGGGCTTAGCGGCGTGAAGTTGGCCGCGTTCCGCGAAAGCCCTGCGTCGTATTTGTCGTGCGTCATATTGATTCGTTCCACGCTCTTAGGCCGCGAACACTAGTCGATCTGTGCTCAGGATCAACGCCGTGACGTTGCCAAATCTGCTGCAAGCCATGATCATGCGGCGCGACGATAGGGAGCAAGATGACCAGCAGATATCCGGAGACTTACGCAGCGTGGCAGGCTGATCCAGAGGCGTATTGGGCGGCCCAGGCGGAGGCGATTGACTGGTACAAGAAATGGGATCGCGTGCTCGACGCCGACCACCCGCCTTTCTACCGTTGGTTCCCTGGCGGCATGGTCAATACGTGCCATAACTCCGTCGATCGCCATGTCGATTCCGGGCGCGGCGATCAACTTGCGCTCATTCATGATTCCCCCGTCACGGGCACGATCACCAAGCTGACCTATCGAGAACTGCTCGATTCTGTCGCACGGTTTGCGGGCGCGCTTGTCTCACTCGGGGTCGCAAAGGGCGATCGCGTGATCATCTACATGCCTGCCGTGCCTGAAGCCGTTATCTCGATGCTGGCCTGCGCGCGCATTGGTGCGGTGCACTGCGTGGTGTTTGGTGGATTTGCGGCCAACGAGTTGGCGACCCGGATCGACGACTGCACGCCCAAAGTCATTGTCTCGGCGAGTTGTGGGATCGAACCCACTCGGATCGTCGCTTACAAGCCGCTCCTGGATGAGGCCATTGAGCTCGCCAGCCATAAGCCGAGTGACGTCATTGTCTGCCAGCGCGCACAGAGCATTGCTTCGATGAAGGTTGGTCGTGACCTCGATTGGACCGACCTGATGGCGCGGGCGGCGCCGGTTGATTGCGTGCCGGTGGCCTCAAACGACCCCCTCTACATTCTTTACACATCGGGCTCGACCGGGCGCCCAAAGGGCGTGGTCCGTGACAACGGTGGGCATATGGTGGCCTTGAAGTGGAGCATGTCCGGCGTCTATGGGGTCGAGCCCGGTGAGTGCTTTTGGGCAGCATCCGATGTCGGCTGGGTGGTCGGCCATTCCTACATCGTCTACGCGCCGCTCCTACAAGGCTGCACGACCATCTTGTTCGAGGGCAAGCCGGTCGGTACTCCAGATGCGGGCGTGTATTGGCGGATCATCTCGGAACACAAGGTCGTGGCGCTGTTTACCGCACCGACCTCGTTCCGCGCCATCCGCAGAGAAGATCCTGAAGGGACGTTGATCAACAACTATGACCTCTCCGTGTTCAGGACGCTTTTCCTCGCGGGCGAGCGGGCCGATCCCGATACCGTTCAATGGGCCGAGCAAAAACTCAACAAGCCGGTCATTGATCATTGGTGGCAGACAGAGACAGCTTGGGCGATGGCGGCCAACTGCGTCGGCCTTGGGGCCCTGCCGGTTAAGTATGGCTCACCGACAAAACCGACGCCGGGGAACGACATTGCCGTTCTAGGGCCTGACGGCGCTGCGGTGCCGCCGAATACAGATGGCGCAATTGTGGTCAAGCTGCCGTTGCCACCCGCAAGTTTACTCACCCTGTGGAACAACGACGAAGGATTCCTCGACGCCTACATGCGCAGTTTTCCGGGTTACTACGAGACCGGCGATGCGGGGCATTTCGACGAGGACGGCTACCTCTACATCATGAGCCGAACCGACGACGTCATAAATGTTGCAGGACACCGGCTTTCAACTGGCGCTATCGAAGAGGTGGTCGCGACCCATGCCGATATCGCTGAGTGCGCGGTCATCGGGATCAAAGACGCGCTCAAAGGGCAGGTGCCTATTGGGTTCTTGGTCCTGAATGCGGGGGCTAAAATTGGTGGCGACGAATTATCGGCCGCCGTTGTTCAAGAAGTGCGAAACAAGATCGGCCCCGTCGTCGCATTCAAGACAGTGCTGGTGGTGTCGCAACTACCCAAGACACGAAGCGGAAAAATCTTGCGAGGCACTATGCGGCGTATCGCCGACCGCGAAGCATGGGCGATGCCCGCGACAATTGAAGACCCCAGCGCCCTCGATACCATTGCGGCGGCGCTGCGTGACGCCGGGTTCGAAGTCTAGCTG
>JAPKDI010000145.1 GCA_026421105.1 Alphaproteobacteria bacterium
ACGACCTTGGTCTCACTGTCGAAGAAGCTGATGCCATTGTTGGGCGCCCCATGGGCATTCCCAAGACCGGCATTTTCGGCCTGATGGATCTGACGGGAATTGATCTCAAGGACCATGTCCTGGGCTCGATGGCCGCTCTCTTGCCAGGCACCGATGCATTCCATGATCAATTCGACCCCACCCATCCACTAAACGCCCTCACCGACAAGATGGTTGCAGAAGGCTATACGGGCAGAAAAGGAAAGGGTGGCTTCTACCGTTTGCTACGCAACGGTGTGGAAAAGAAGAAAGAGGGCCTGGACCTTAGGACCGGCGAATACCGAACAACCATTAAGGCGAAGCTCGGCAGTGTGGAATCCGGACGCAAAGGGCTCCAGGCCCTTGTGGAGTTTGACGACCGTGGCGGCGCTTACGCATGGGCTGTGCTTTCTCACGTACTCAAATATGCGGCCGACCTCATCCCGGAAATTGCCGACGATATTCTTTCTGTCGATAAGGCCATGAAGGCAGGGTATGCCTGGAAATTCGGTCCGTTCGAGCAGATTGACCAGCTTGGCACCGCCTATTTCGCTGAACGCCTGGAGAAAGATGGACTAGAGGTCCCGGCGTTGGTCAAGGTCGCGGCGGGCCGTCCGCTTTACCGAGAAGAGGGAGCCTCCCGTCAGTTTCTCCAACTCGACGGCACGTATCGCGATATCGAGGTTCCTGATGGTGCCTGGATGTTGGCAGATGTTAAGCGCGGCAAAGATCGCATTGACGGCAACGGCTCGGCCAGTCTCTGGGACCTCGGTGACGGGGTCGCGTGTCTCGAGTTCCACAGCAAGATGAACTCGATTGATTCTGGCACCATCGAGATGGTCAAGCGAGCTGCGAAAATCGACAAGAAGGGCTTTAAGGGGTTGGTCATCAGCAATGACGCCGACAACTTCTCGGTGGGCGCCAACATTGGGCTCGGTCTCTTCGCTGCGAACACGGCAATGTGGCCAGTTCTCGAAATGGGCATCAAGGAAGGCCAAGATGCGTATATGGCGCTCAAGTATGCCCCGTTCCCCGTTGTCGCTGGGCCGGCGGGCATGGCGCTAGGCGGCGGGTGCGAGATTTGCCTGCACGCTGACGCGATCCAGGCGCATGCTGAACTCTATATGGGCCTGGTTGAAGTTGGTGTTGGTTTAATCCCGGGTTGGGGTGGGTCAAAGGAAATGGTGCTGCGCAATTTTGCCAAAAACGAACGCCCTGGCGGACCGATGCCGCCCGTTGGCGAGGCCTTTCAAACAATAGGATTAGCCAAGGTCTCGAAGTCCGCTGCTGAGGCCCGCGACCTTTTGTTTCTACGTGATAGTGACTCCATCACGATGAATCGCCGTCGCGTGCTCGCGGACGCGAAGAGCAAGGCGCTGGAATTGGCTACGTCCTACGCGGCACCGGAAAAGGACCTTGAACTGAGTTTGCCCGGGCCTACGGCACGGGTTGCTCTCGATATGGCGGTATCCGATCTCGCGAAGTCAGGCAAGGCAACACCACACGACGTCACGGTGTCGCACGAACTCGCCACGATCCTATCGGGCGGTGACACAGATGTGACGGAGGTCGTCACTGAGAAAGATCTACTCAAGCTGGAGCGTGAGGCCATGGCGCGTCTCTTGCGGATGCCGCCGACACTCGATCGAATTGAGCACATGCTCGCGACCGGTAAGCCCCTTCGCAATTGATCCCTTACAAGGACTGACGCCATGCCCACCTATCAAGCGCCGATTTCCGATATGCGCTATCTGCTCAACGATTTTCTTGAGATCGGCCGTTACGACAATCTTCCGGGCTTTGCAGAGGCGAGTGGTGACGTCGTCGACGCCATCTTGGAGGAAGGCGCAAGGCTGACGCAGGAAGTGCTTCACCCGCTAAATCAATCGGCCGATGAAGAGGGTTGCCACTGGTCCGCAGACGGTGTCACAACCCCGAAGGGCTTCAAGGAAGCATACAAGACGTTCGTCGAAGGCGGTTGGCCAGCACTGACCTGCGAGCCCGAGCACGGTGGCCAAGGTCTCCCGAATGTTTTGGGTGTCGCGCTCTCAGAAATGATTATCTCTTCGAACATGTCGTTCGGAACCTATCCCGGCCTGGCACGCGGCGCCTATCAGGCCATTAAGAAAAACGGTTCTGACGAACAAAAGGCACTCTTTCTTCCCAAGCTTGCGAGCGGCGAGTGGGGCGGGACGATGAACCTGACCGAGCCCCAATGCGGCACTGATCTTGGTTTGCTGCGCACTAAAGCGGAGCCGCAATCCAACGGTAACTACAAGGTCACCGGGACAAAGATATTCATCTCGGCTGGTGAGCACGACCTCACCGAGAACATTATTCATCTCGTTCTCGCCCGCCTGCCCGATGCGCCCGAGGGTATCCGTGGCATCAGCCTATTCGTCGTGCCCAAAGTACTGGTCAACGAGGATCAGTCCCTCGGCGAACGTAATGGCGTCACCTGCGGTTCAATCGAACACAAGATGGGCCTAAAAGGCTCTTCGACCTGCGTGATGAACTATGACGGCGCAACTGGTTTCCTCATCGGAGAACCGAATAAGGGCATGCGCGCGATGTTCGTCATGATGAACGAGGCGCGTCTTGGTGTCGGTGTGCAGGGATTGGGTCTTTCGGAGGTGGCCTATCAGAACGCCGCATCCTATGCGAAGGAGCGGGTTCAGGGGCGTGCACTTTCTGGTGTCACGCACCCAGACAAGGCGGCAGACCCGATCATTGTTCACCCTGATGTCCGCCGTATGTTGTTGAACGCCCGAGCCTTCAACGAGGGTGCTCGTGCCCTGGCTATGTGGACCGCGCTTCATATAGATTTGTCGGAAAGACATCCTGACGAAACCGTACGGAAGAATTCCGACGACTTGGTCGGGTTGATCATGCCTGTGCTGAAGGCGTTCCTCACCGATACCGGGTTCGAATCCGTGAACTTGGCGCTCCAGTGTTTTGGCGGGCACGGTTATATCCGCGAGCACGGTATGGAGCAGTTCGTTCGCGACGCTCGCATTACTCAACTTTACGAAGGAACAAGTGGCATCCAGGCGCTCGATCTTGTGGGGCGTAAATTGCCACAAGGGACAGGTCGATTACTTCGCCAATTCTTCCATCCCGTTGATCAGTTCATTCAGGAAAACGCGGCCGACAAAGAACTCGGCGATCTAGTGATGAGCCTTGCCAAGTCATTCGCACGTCTTCAGCAGGCGACGGCGTGGATCGCCGAGAAGGGCCTCAAGGATCCGATGCAGGCAGGTGCGGCATCTTCGGACTATTTAAAAATTTTCGGCCACGTCGCGCTCGGCTTCATGTGGGCTCGTATGGCGAAGGTTAGTCTCGCCCGGCTCGCCGACGGTGAGGGCGACAAGGCGTTTCACGAAAACAAAGTCAAACTTGCGCGTTACTACATGGCCAAGGTCATGCCCGACACCTCGTCGCTCTTGTCCAAGATCATGGCTGGCGCTGATCCTCTCATGGTATTTGCCGAAGAGGCTTTCTAGGGCTGCCAGCAGTAAGACTGTTCACCCGGTTCGCTCGGTCCAACTCGGCTTGCGCTTTTCGAAGAACGCGTTGAGACCTTCGCGGCCATCACCGTTGCGCGATCCATCAGCAACAAGCTGGCCGCCTTCATCCAAGAGCAACGAAAGCGGTGTACCGTCTACCTTCGCAATTAGCGCTTTGGACTGTGCGATTGCAGTTGGCGACCGACCTCTAATTTGATCAAGCACGGCGTGCAGGGTGGTCTCCGCATGATCTTGGTCGTCGCACAAATAAGAGATGAGACCCGCGCGGTGCATCTCCGTGCCGTCGACCACATCTCCAGTGACCACGAGACGTCGAGCGTAGTGAGATCCAAGCCGTTTAGTTACGAAGGGGATGATCTGTGCACCTGGTAATCCAAAGCCGGTTTCCGGCATTGCATATGTGGAATCCCTTCGCGCAATCACGACGTCGGCCGCGCAAATGAGGCCAAACCCACCCCCTCGGGCCGCGCCCTGCACGACGGAGACAACGGCCTGGGGCGCGTTGTCGACGACGGTCAGTAGATCGCCAAAACGGCGGTTCACTTCGTAGAGCGCATCCGGTTCGCCGGGGGTCGGCGGGTCAATCGCGTCGGTCATATCTTTTAGATCTCCGCCCGCGCAGAAGTGTTTTCCTGCGCCGCGCAATACAATGACTGAAACGTCGGGAAGGGCCGCTACGCTATCGAAGACAGCGGCAAGTTCTAATGTCATAGCTGCACTCATCGCGTTCCGCGCCTCGGGACGGTTGAGCGTGACGGTCAAATGAAATCCGTCTTGCCGCAAGGTCAACCATTTGCAGTCAGGAAGGTTTGCGGTCATGTCTTTGCCTCGTCGTGGTTTGTTGTTTTGTGGTTTGCTAAGCTGGCCCTTGTGGGCCTCGACTGCCGGGCAAGGAGAATACTATGGATTTGGATCAGGTGACCGAAGGCCTTCGTGCTCGGGTCGGTGACAACGGCGGGATCGACGCGACCATAAAATTCGACTTTGGCGAAGACGGTATGATCTTTTTCGATGGCGAGAGTGCGCCGAATACAGTGACGAATGAGGATCGTGATGCGGAGTGTACGATCAGCATAACGCTGGAGAACTTCTTGAAGCTT